>CBFGWQ010000093.1:0-14186 GCA_965652575.1 uncultured Arenibacter sp.
ATAAAGCATATAAAATTTGGCGATTGGATAGAGAGCAACGATTATGAGGGAGAGGTGATCGATATAGACCTAAGGGCCGTAACCATAAAACAATCGGATAATAATTTGGTGTATATACCCAATAAACTGGTTTTGGAAAACCCGATAAGAAATTTCTCGACCACGGCCCAATCACGGGTAATCCTTAAATGCGGGGTAAGCTATTCGTCCAACCTGGAATTTGTGCGCGATTTGGTCTGCAAGACCATAATCTCCAATTTTGAACATGTGGAAGATGCCAAGGAGGTCATTTTTCTCTATACCGAATTTGGGGATAGTTCCATAAATTTTGAAACCCGATTTTGGATCAAATCTACCTCCGCCCTAGAGGTACTAAAGGCAAAAACAGTGGCCATGATAGCCATAAAAAAAGCATTTGACGATAACGACATCAATATCCCATTCCCTATACGAACATTGGATTTTCCAGAAAACTTTAAACACAATAACCCTACAAACAACTGAATCAAAACCACTTAAACCAAACCCGTATGTGTTAACCATTCTTGTGATAACGTTAAACCATGTAATTGAATATCCCGAGATTTGTTGTAGAGATTGTGTAAAGAACAATTGACTAGTATTAACCTAAAAACACATAAGTCATGCTACGATGGACAGTAACATTTGTAATATTGGCAATAGTTGCCGCAATTTTCGGATTTGGGGGCATAGCGGCAGGAGCAGCGAGTATTGCTAAAATCCTATTTTTTATTTTCTTGATCCTGTTTGTAATTTCATTATTTACAGGAAGGAGAAAGATCTGATAAATACCACATGGTAAAAAATTAAAAAAATAATAAGTGCATAACGTACGTAATCTTAAAACTATAGAAATGAAAAAATCGATAATATACTTTTTGCTTACCCTTGTATTTACCGTTTCATTGGCCAGCTTTACCAGCTGTAGGGAAGAAAAGACTACAGGTGAGAAAATTGAGGATGGAATAGAAAAAGTAGGTGACGACATTGAGGAAGGTGTGGAAGAAATTGGGGATGAAATTGATGATGCCACGGACGACAATTAAAATTGGTCGGATTTTATATCAACGGACATTTTCCCTAGCGAAAAATGTCCGTTTTTATTTCATACATGAAATCCAGAACCTATAGCCAAGGGTACAATCCGTGGCCGTTGGTGGCATTTAATAAGCAAATCCCTGGCTGGGATCCATAAAAAACACATAAATTAAAAAATGGAATAATGAAAAATGAATTTACCAAAAACGAAAAGGGGATAATAGACGAATATCAAAAAAAGGGCTATAAGGCCAACTACCGGGTAGATCATATGAAATTGATGGATATGAATACAAAAATTGGGTATTCACCAGAGAATGTTACTGTTTTGGAGGAATATCGCTTCGAAGGAATGAGCAATCCGTCAGACATGTCCATTTTGTATATTGTGGAAACGACCGATGGCAGCAAAGGAACCGTTTTGGCCAATTATAGCCCTTCCAGCAATATTGAAACGGCAGAATTTTTTAAGGAAATTCCCGAAGAAAACTACCTGAAAAAATAAAAAAATCTTGAAACGGACCATCCTCGAGGCAGAGCTATAGAGGTATTTCGCCTGTTTCATTTTGACCTTAGGGTCAAAAACCAAATTTTGTATTTAACCTCACCCAGAACTGCCCGAAAAGGCAGTTCTGACCTCTCCCTAGGAGAGGTAAATTGGTTACCCCGAGACAGAGCCTTCGGGGAATTATTTATATTAAAGATTATATAACCCCTATAATTTGGAAAGCAGGGAAGTGTCGTTATTATCATATGGCAAGGCCATATGAGACCTCCTACAATACAAAATAGGTCGGTATAGATCCCCTACGACATCAAATAAGAATACAATTGATAAAAAAATTCACCGAGCAGGCTATTCAATATTAAAAAATCATCATCTTTGTGTATAAGGCCTACATTGTTTTCCGTAATTTATAGAATCCATGTAACGGGGCCCAGATTATATGCACCAGATGAGAATCTATCTAAAATTTGATTTTAACCACATCTGCAAGGCCGTTCTACAGGAACAATTGGACGCCTTGGGACTAAAATATACCATACATGGTGTTGGGGAAATTGAGTTTGATAGGGAACCCACACATGGGGAAGAAAAGGAAATGGCCTCGCTTTTGGGAAATTACGGCATAGAAATTATGGACGATCAACAAATGGCCCTAGTGCAACGTATAAAAGATTCCGTCACAGAATGGATCAATGATGATGGGAACCCCAAACTATATAATTTCTCTACCTATCTTTCTGAAAAACTGGATTATTCGTATACGCATCTGTCCTCGGTCTTTTCAGAAGCCACCTACTCTTCCATCGAGAACTTTGTAATTTTAAAAAAAATAGATTTTGCCAAAAGCTTAATCCTCCAGAACCACCTAACCTTAACAGAAATAGCGTACAAGCTCCATTATAGTAGTGTATCACACTTATCTGCCCAATTTAAAAAAACGACCGGACTTACTCCCTCCGCCTTTCAAAAAATAATTTTGAAACGAAAGGAAAGAGCCCTAACCCAAGGATAACCAGACCAAAATATGCCCCTACATTCCCTAAACATTGCTTTGGCCGATGATGATGATGATGACAGAACATTATTCAAGGAAGCCATGAACGAAATAAAAATCAAGACAAAATTATCGCTTTTCAATAATGGAAAAGAGTTAATGGATTATTTGGTCCTGCCCAATGTAATCCTCCCGGAAATAGTATTTTTGGATCTGAACATGCCCATAAAAAATGGAATGCAGTGTCTCTGTGAAATTAGAAACCACCCCAGGCTTAAGGACCTATTGGTGGCCATATACTCCACTTCCTCTTCCGAAGCCGATATTGAAGAAACTTTTGTGAACGGCGCCAATATTTACATTAATAAACCAAATAGCTTTAGTGATTTAAAACAGGCCATTGAAAAGGTCTTACAACTCAATTGGCAATACCATACCTCGACCTTGAACAAGGATAATTTTTTATTGCGGATCTAAAAGGGGTTATGGCATGCCGATAAGAAAAATAACATCCTCTCCCAAAGTACTTGCCATCTCCCTTATTTTGGCCATTGCCCTTCTCATGTTTCTGGGAAGCATCAGTTACAAACAAATCGTACAGCTTGGAAAATCGGCGGATATGGTTTCCCACACCTTGGAGGTAGACATGGAAATAAATCAACTTTTTTCCTATTATGCCCAAATGCAATCTACAGAGCTTAAAAACCTACTTTCACGTGACACCCTGAGTATTTCTTCCTACGAAAATTACAAACCGGAGGTACAGGAATCATTTCTAAAACTTAGACAACTTACCCGGGAGAATGCTGTACATCAAAAAATCCTGCAAACGGTCCGAACTTGGCAGGATAGCCTATATAATTCCTTGGAAATTATCTCGAAAATTCCGTTTCAAAAAACAAATTATTCTTCAAAGGACAGGAAAAAAATAGCCGAAGTCTCCAAATCCATTACCCAATTGAACCTGCTCAGAAACCAAATGTACCAAGAAAAGCAGATACAACTTGCCAAACACAAAGAGGAATATAGGACACAAATTTTTTTTACGCCCCTTACCACGCTGTTATTGGGCATGTTTGCCCTCGTCATATTCATTGTTTCATTTATCAAAATTAATTCCCAGCGGAAAAAAATGGTTACTGCCGAAAAATTCCTTCAAAATACGTTGAGCAGTACGGACAATATAATTAGTTATTTTTTACCCATCTATAATACAAACGATCAAGTAAAGGATTTTACCATTGTATTTTCCAATGAAAAAATTGAATCGGTCATCGGCTTAAAATCGCACCAAATCGAACAACGTAAAATGTCCGAATTAATTCCGGTTAACTTTGAGAATGGCATTTTTGAAGAATTGTCCAAGGTTATTACAGAGGGAGGAAGCCGTAAGTTTGAAAAATATTTTGAATTTAATGACAATAAGTTTTGGTTCAAGACTACTGCCGTAAAAATGGAGAACGGTGTTTTGACCACTTCGGTAGATACTACCGCGGAAAAAAAGTTTACACAAAATTTAAAGGTTTTGAACGAGCAATTGGAAAAACAGAACCAGAATTTGATCGAGACCAAGTCTTTTTTGAACAATATCCTTGAAAGTACCAGTAATACCGTTAGTCACCTTATTACCGAGAGGGATTTGAATGGAAAAATAATAGATTTTAAATATCTGTACACCAACACGGAAAGTGAGAACCTTACAGGGATACAAGCAGGAAATGTAATTGGAAGATCAATCTCCAAAATCTATCCCTTTGTCCATGAATCCGGATTATACGACCTCATGGTAAAATGTGCCAAGAAGGGTACCATCGAAACACATGAAGCCGAATACCCCCTAAAGAAAAAACGCGTATGGGTCCACACTACCATTAATAAACTAAACGATGGTATTACCCTAACCTCCTATGACAGTACTCAAATAATTAATGCCAAACAACGCTTGTTGGAGCTTAATGACCAACTAACGGTACAAAATTCCATTTTAAACGATGCCGAAGCGGTCGCAAAAATTGGCAGTTACCGCTGGAACATTAAAACCAAGAAAGCGACCATGTCCGATAATTTCTACAGGTTATTGGATTGCCGACCCAACGAGTTTAAGCCTTCACCTGAAAATTACAGGCCATTTGTACACCCAAAAGACCTTAAGCTATTCGACGAAAAATTACACCTTGCCCTGGAGAAAAAAATAATAAGTAATTACACCTATCGCATTATAACAAAAAATGGGAAGGTAAAATACCTTCAGAATACAGGTCATTTATTAAAGACAGAATTTATTGGGGTAGTAAAAGATATTACCAAAGAGCTAAAAAACGAACAAAAACTAAAGGACAATTACCAGGAACTAAAACGCACCAATAGTGAATTGGAGTCGTTTAACCGTATTGCCAGCCATGACCTCCAGGAACCCTTAAGGAAGATACAGATGTTTATCTCACGGATAAAAGATTCCGATTCTTCCAATTTTACGGAACAACAGGTAATATATATCGATAAGGTCAAATCTTCTGCCAACCGTATGCAGACCCTTATAAAGAACCTTTTATCCTATTCCAGGATCAGCAAGAAGAAAAAGGACTTTGTACAGGTAGATCTGAACCTTGTTTTGGATAAGGTACAGGAAGACCTGGAGGCCCCAATCAGGGAATCCGAGGTAGAATTTATGCTTGGCAATCTTCCGGAAGTACGGGGCGTTCCCTTTCAATTGGAGCAGCTTTTCAACAACTTGATCTCCAATTCCATCAAATATCGCAGTATCCTCGAAACTCCAAGAATAGAGATCACATCCCAAAAAATGGAACGCAGTTCCATACCTGCCGATTTTAATAAAAAAGCTAAGGAATATTACTGTATTTCCGTAAAGGATAACGGCATTGGGTTTGACCAGGCCAACGCCCATAAAATATTTGAACTGTTCCAACGCCTACATCAAAAAAATGAATATTCGGGTACAGGGATCGGACTGGCCATTTGCAAAAAAATTGTAGAAAAACACAAAGGACATATTGTGGCACATGGACATGTAAACAAGGGAGCTACCTTTTATATCTATTTGCCCGTCTAAGCTTCAAGGTTTCAGGTTCATGAGTACATAGTATTGAGTATTGGGATTAAATAGTCTTCAGTGGGCAGTGACAGTTGGCAGATTAACGGATTAAAAGCAATAAAAACTCCTTCCACTGGAAAGGGGAAGGTGGCTTCGACGGAGGAGAAGACGGAAGGGGTGGAAATTGCAAGGTTCAAGGTTCAAAGTGTGATCCTCTATCCATTGATAAATTAAACCAATTAGTACATTGGTACATTAATGAAAGGGACAAGGTTTCAGGTGCTAAATCCAACTTCTCAATACCAACATCTAAAATCCGGTATAACCATACCACATTACACAATGCCCATAGGTTTGGACCAACTGCATAAATTATTATTGTTAGTTGTTCACTACATCCTTATTAATTGCCCATAAAATCATATTGGATTAATGTCCTTGAGTTTGGCCAACCAATAGGCCCATAAGCCCTAAAATTGACAGGAAATTCCAGTACAATCTTTATTACTATCATCCATAGACATTGTTTCTATCCATTAAAACCTTGCTTTATTCAATGAAATACGGCTGTTTCATTGAATTATATAACAGAATGCAAAAATTGTATAACACAAAACGTAGTTGCGATAACGATCTTTACTGAACACAAATTTAAAAAGACGGCCAACATGAAAAAAATAACAGCACCATTGAATTCAAAAATCGGGAAAAGATGGACTTTGGATTCCATGGAAAACAAAAATCATGACATCCCTGATAATTTTACCATAGGAATGACCAATTGCCAACCTGAATCCAACCAGTTTCAGTAACATTTTCAACAATGAAAATATCGAAAATGCTGATTATCATTGCCCTACTAATGCTCTTTTTATGGGCAATAGGCTTTTTCATATTCAACATTGGTATGATAGTACACCTATTCCTTCTAATTGCCGTGGTTCTATTCATAATCCGGGTTATTGGGGATAAATAAAAGAAGTAATAATTATAAAACACGAAAACATGAAAATTGTATATCTAAAAACGAACAATATAGCCAACATATTCAATCAGTTACAACAAGACCTGGGAGGAAAATTAAAAATCCGACCACAGGAATACAGTTTGGAACTGCACAATAATTTGGTAAGCGGAGTCATTAGTGGAGTTTCCTTTAAGAACAACGTATCATTCATGGAATACAATATTATTTTCAAGGAAGATATGCTTCTCATTAATAATATGCCTATTACCAATCCCATTCATTTTATGTACTGTGCCAAGGGAAAAATTAACCATAGTTTTGGAATCAAGGGAGAAAAGAGAATTCTAAACCAATTCCAAACAGGAATTTTTTCCTGCGACCCCAGTCAGGATACTACCTTGTTCTTTAGGAAAGATGAAGTTGTTAAGCTCACCAATATTATGGTGGATACCCATGAAGTTGACCAAGAGGGTGAAAATATAGACCTACTGAGAAATCAGCTATTAAAAACCTTTTTACCAAAAACAGGACAGCATATTTTTGCCTATATCGGCTCCTATAATCTTAAGATTGCAGAGAAAATACAACAACTGGCTGCAATTACCCAAAAGGGACTGGTACGAAATCTATTGATAAAAGGTATTGTCCACGTTATTTTGGCCATGGAGATCCAACAACATAAGGAGGATAAAAAGAATGCAAAAAATAATTTCGGATCCTTGACCAAAGATGAGATGGACGACATAAAGGAGCTATCCAACTTCATTAAGAATTATCCGGAAATTCAATATAGCCTAAAATACCTCAGTAACAAATCCGGTCTTTCACCTGCGAAACTTCAGGAAGGTTTTAAACTTATGTTCGATAGAACGGTTACGGATTACATTAGGAACGTAAGGGTAGAGACCGCAGAACATCTTATAAAAACTACCGACCTCAATATTTCGGAAATAGTATATAGTGTAGGCCTAACGAGCAGAAGCTATTTCTCCAAGATATTCAAGGAAAAATACAATTGTAGTCCCAAACACTATCAGGACCATCAAAATCAGTTAGCTGTTACAGCCTAATATATAGTTGATATTATTTATACAGCCAGTCTTTTAGACTGGTTTTTTTGTTTAATATTTTTTAGCCCAAGGTTCTTCCCACATTGGCCTAGTGTCGTGTCAATGCTACCGTGTCGTTTAAATCGCCTCTATTTTTTATATGCCAAGGCAAAAAAATGTTGCATCGCCGTAGCTACGGAACTGTTTTTTAGCGAAGGCGGGGTGAAAAAGAGCAAGACTGGGATGGCTAAAGTAGGGTTGACAGGACACCAGCCTAAAATAAAACGGCAGGAGATTCCCCCTGCCGTTAATGAATAAGCCAAAATGTGTTATTATCTAAAAGGTTTTCAAGGAAGCCCTAAGCATCCAGGACATCTGCTCATGCATTTGCATGATACCCGTTATAAAATCGGCCGTACCTTCGTCATTATGGTCTTCTGCATTTTCACTGATACTTTTTCTAATGAACTTGATTATGGTACCATGGTCTTCCAATAAAACTTTCATAAAACCGGCACTATCGTTTCTTTTTGGACTTTCATCCTTCAAATGGGAAAGGGCCAAAAACTCTTTTAAGGTTCCGGGAGAATAGAACCCCAACATACGGATTCTCTCCGCTACCTCATCCACTATTTTTTCTATCTTATTATATTCTTCCCCAAAAAAAACATGTTTGGTATGGAAGTCGATTCCCTCTACGTTCCAATGCGCATTCCGCAATTTGGTATAAAGTAAATATTCGTCCGCCAAAAGTTTGCCCAACATTGCCACCACTGCTTTTCTATTGTCTTTCCCGATCCCGATAGTTGCTTGTGTTGTTTCCATAATATTTGAATAATTTATTTTTATTAACAACCACAAGTTACGGTGCTATCTCCGGAAGCATTGATTCAAATGATTTTTTGCTTTGCTTTATTTGGGCAATGTTTATGGAAATGAAATTGCATGGCCGTTATCCTGTCCATAAATTATTCCTTTTTACCATTCCCCGTAAGTGTACTGACCATCCCGTCCATTACATTGAGCCATAAATAATTAAAGAAAGACTTGGTATTATCCCTCTCAGCATATATCTCCCCATATCTATACCCGGCTTTGTCCGTCCTAGAGCCATCATTGGTAAAAATATTGCCAACGAAGGTCAATAGTTTATTAACACCCATCCTATCCTTTTTTAGAACCTTAAAGCGAAAATCTTCATAGTTCATTTTCATATCCCCAGTGGAACTGATCGCATCCCCGCTCACTGTAAAATAAAGTTCTTGTACATCGCCTTCGGCCTCTGTACGAAGATTGGACCTCAGGAATTGATTGATACTTTCAGACCTAAAATTCGTAACTACGCCAGAAACATAAAATGCGTCGTTATCCTTATTGATATCAAAATTCCATGTAAGCGCTATCGGTGCTTCCCCCATAAGTTTGGCCCTTGCATTGATCTCTGTCTTTTCGCCATTTTCATAGGTATTGGAAACGTTGCCCAGGGTAGCCTCCAGATCTGCAAATACGATTTCTCCCGGACTTGTCCCGCTTTTCACCAATTCCGAATACGAAATATAGCCATCATTAATTTTAACTTCGGAAACATTCAGATCTATGGGCAGCTCGCGCAACATTTGGCTGTATAGTTTTTTTTGCCCATAATCATCCGGAACAAGTTTATTGCGATATATTTCCATATTTGGTTCTTGAAGAACGACCGATCTGGCGTTCAGGAAAAATCGTGCCGTATTAAATCCAAAATCCATATTTTCCATACGCATTTCAGGAATTTTCAAATCAATGTAATCATGCTCTTTGTCCAGCTTTTTGGAAAGGGTTGTCTTGTCATATTTGGACTTCAGGGATAAATCAACAAGTTGTAGTTCCCTGTTCTTAATACTTGTCCCGCTTAGGCTTAGTGCTTCGTACGGGCCCAGATCCGCAAAAACCATTCCCGTACCCAGTTCATAATGCCTATAGGAAAATGGAATTTTATTTTTTATTGTTTCCTTATCCACATGTATATTTTCTAGGGACAAATTCAGCTTTTCCACCGAAAAAACGGAAGAATCCCCAACCTTTCCCAAAATTCTGAATGCACCATCCACTATGGACAAATGGGCTATGGACAAGGTGCTTTCCCCAGGCCCGTCAATTGTCGAAACCCCATCATTTACAATTTGATGTTCTCCCTGGCAATATTCCACTTTTGGTCTATGCAATCGAATTTCACGAACACTTATTGTATTTCCAAATAGTGCCCGGAAATAACCTATGCCCTCAAAATCTATAGCTTCCATGCTTACCCCCGCTTTTCTAAAATCAGTATCCTTGTCCAAAAAATCCAACCCAACATCCGTTAATCCTATGGAGCCCGATAACAGGTTTACTTCAATTTGGCCATAGGTCAAATGTACATGATCAGGTATGTTTTCGTCCAGGTATTTTTTAATAAACGCCTTGGCCCTGAAATGTAATACGGTGAACAAAAGCAATATCAGGACCATCGGAATCAGGATGATCCATACCCTGCTCTTTATCAACTTGCGGTTGGCCATAATAGGTTTAAATATAAAAACTACTACTCACAAAGTACGGGAATACCATTATAATTAATATCCCAACAACATTTAATATTGACTTTTTCCAAAGGCCAAACCTTTAGAATCCCAATGGAGTCATAATTTATTTTGATGGGGGTAATGGAAAATTCCAACGGTATCTATTTTTGTAAAAATTAAAACAGTCATAATCATGAAAAAAATACTTAGTGTTATAGCTATTACGACAATGACCATTGTGGCGGCCAATGCCCAGGATATTTCCAAAAACGCCATTGGATTAAGGTTGGGGGACAATGACGGATTTGGAGGGGAAGTATCCTATCAAAGAGCGGTAACGGACAACAACAGGCTTGAATTTGATCTAGGTTGGCGCGATTCCAACAATGTGGATGCCTTTAAATTGGTAGGACTCTATCAATGGGTGATGCCCATAGAGGGGCTGTTTAATTGGTATGTTGGAGCCGGGGCAGGAATTGGCTCCTTCGATTCGCCGGGTGGAGATGGCACCTTTGCACTTGTAGCCGGCGATATTGGTATAGAATGTAATTTTGATTTCCCCCTTTTATTGTCCCTGGACATACGTCCCGAACTGGGCTTCAACGACGATTATTCCGATGATCTGGACTTGGATATTGCACTAGGTGTTAGGTATCAGTTCTAAAAGAATTAAAATTACATTTGCCCTAGAAATCAATTTTATTGATTTCTAGGGCATTTTTATTCCAGGGCCTGCTTATATCAATTCAATACTTTTAATTATCAAGGCCCCAATAAGGGATGGCCCAACTTTTCTTCTCCCAATAATACTTACCACATCCCTAGAGTTTTAGTTCAAAGTTTTTTAAATTACTGGATTAAAATCAGCTAATAAAAACACGAGATGAAAAAATTAGAAGGGCAGGTGGTCATCATCACCGGCGGGGCAAGAGGAATAGGTGAAGGAATCTGCAAAATCTTCTGCAATGAAGGGGCCACTGTAGCCTTATGGGACGTACTGGAAGAAGGTCGGAAAACTGCGGATAATATTGCCAAGGTGGGTGGCAAGATATTTTATCAAAATGTAGATGTGTCCGACCAAGACTCTGTTGACAAAGCCGTTGCAAAGGTAATTTCCGAATATGGAAAGATAGACGTACTTATTAACAACGCCGGAATAATCCGTGACCGATCTATCCTAAAAATGAGTCGCCGGGAATGGGATCAAGTCATGCGCGTAAATGTGGATTCCCTATATATCACCGCCAAAGCGGTAGTACCCCATATGAAAACGGCCAATTATGGCAGGATTATTTCCGCCTCCTCCATCAATGCCTTTCAAGGGGCCTTTGGGCAGACCAATTATAGTGCCAGTAAGGCTGCGATAGTAGGCTTCACACATTCCCTCTGTAGGGAAGTAGGCAAATACAATATTACTGTCAATGTCGTTGCTCCAGGATTTATCAAGACCGAAATGACAGATTCCATGCCCGAAGATGTTGTACAGGCCGGAATTTCAATGATTCCCGTAGGCCGAATCGGCACTCCCGAGGATATGGGGCATGCCTATCTCTTCCTGGCATCCAAAGAAGCCGGATTTATAAGTGGCCATACCTTGCATGCCAATGGTGGTGCCATGCCCGTGTAATATAGATCCATTAACCACCTGTATAATTACCCTACCAAATGGCAGAAAAAAAACTAATCAACAAAGCCTATTCCACGGAAATTGCACAGCTATCGGAATTGGCCCATTATTTAGGCAAGGAATTGGGGGTATCCCATTATATGAAAATAACCCAGGATATGATAGATACCTTTGCCAAAACAACGGACGATAATCAATGGATCCACATAGACCCGGAGAAATCCGCCAAATATTCTCCCTACAAAAAAACGGTGGCACATGGATTTTTGGTACTGTCCCTGACCTCTAAATTCTGTCTTGAAACCTTCAAGATCAAGGATATAGCCATGGGGGTAAACTATGGATTGGACAAAGTAAGGTTCATGAATGCCACTCCGGTAGGTGCCCTCTTAAGGGCCCGGGTGTCCCTAATGGATTTCAACCCTTTTGATGGAGGGGCCAAATACAAATTGAAGCTTGTGTTTGAACTGAAGGGAGAAGAAAAACCGGCATGTGTTGCCGAATTTATAGCCCAAGCCTATTCACGCCAAAATAATGGAAAAGTATAATGCCATATTTGGGGGCCGTGATTTTAAAGAAGAGGTCTATGTGAAAGTACAAAATTCAAAGTTTCAGGTTCAATTTTACAAACTGTGGAGTCTGGAAGTCATTTCACGGTCAACACTAGATAATAAAATCATTTTTTGTTATCTTCAAACCCAATAACAACCAATGGAAACAATGACCGATCAAATATTTACAACAAAGCTTTATTTTAAAACCATAATTACCGTAATACTATTCCTTAGTTGTAGCAGTTTTGGCCAGAGCCAGGAAAACCTGGGAAAAACCCCTAATTTCATCATTATCTTTGCAGACGATCTGGGCTATGGGGATCTTGGCACCTATGGACATCCTACCATTAAAACGCCCCATCTGGACCGGATGGCCTCCGAAGGACAAAAGTGGACCAATTTCTACGTAGGTGCCAGTGTCTGTACGCCCAGTAGGGCGGCATTATTAACTGGAAGGCTACCGGTAAGAAGCGGTATGGCCAGTGATGTAAAAAGGGTGTTGTTCCCTAACTCTAAATATGGCCTGCCCAACTCTGAAATTACCTTGGCGGAACAACTAAAAAAAGTAGGCTACAGTACAGCGTGCATAGGCAAGTGGCATTTAGGACATAAGGAAGAGTACCTGCCTACCAATAACGGTTTCGACTACTACTTTGGCATCCCCTACTCCAACGATATGGATTTTGTGGGCAACCGGGAAGAATACAGGGAAGCGAAAGGAAACTTGCCCACCAAAAATTTTAATGTCCCCCTAATGAGGAATACGGAGATAATAGAACGGCCTGCCGACCAAAATACCATTACCAAAAGATATACCGAAGAAACCATTTCCTATATCAAAAAAAATAAGGACCATCCTTTCCTAATATACTTGGCCCACAACCTACCGCATATACCCCTTTTTGCCTCCAAGGATTTTTTGGGCAAAAGTAAAAGGGGAATTTATGGTGATGTGGTAGCCGAAATTGATCATGGCATAGGACAAATAATTGCTGCCCTAAAGGAAGATGGATTGGATAAAAATACTATTGTAGTCTTTACTTCGGACAACGGACCTTGGCTGTCCTATGGTATTAATGGCGGCAGTGCCGGATTGTTAAAGGCCGGAAAGGGCATGACCTGGGAGGGTGGAATGCGGGAACCCTGCATTTTTTGGTCGCCTTCCAGCATAGCGCCGGCCGTGGTAAGCGAACTGGGCACTACCATGGACCTATTCACTACCTTTAGCGCCTTGGCCGGTGTACCAATGCCCAAGGACAGGGTTATGGACGGTTATGACCTTAGCGGCACCCTTTTTAAAAATGCACCCAGCCCGCGGAAAGGTGTTTTCTACTATAGGGGAACACAATTATACGCGGCCCGACTCGGAGATTACAAAGCGCATTACATTACCCAAGGCTCTTATGGCCAATTTGGGGACAAGGTAGTCCACGATACCCCATTATTATATAATTTAAACGAAGATCCCTCCGAGAATTTTGATATTGGGGCAAAGCACCCAGAAATTCTTGCCGATATAGATCGTATGGTAAAGGAGCATCAATCCAATTTGGTAAAGGGCAAGGACCAACTGGCGGATGTGGAATAAATTATTACAAGGAAGCAGTTCCTAAAATGTAAAGGTAACTTAATCCAATGTTTTTGCCGCCCATGTTTCTATATCAGTCTCCTACACCTTTGGTCTATTGGCCGGTAATAAGGCTATAATTAACGGGAAAAGCAGATCAAGTTTTATTTTCAAATTGTCTTTTGAATCGGTTACGGTTAAAACAAATGGCACCACACACTACAAAATGGGATGTTTCCTTCCCGCCTTATTTAAATACAGGTACC
>CBFGWQ010000094.1:0-14101 GCA_965652575.1 uncultured Arenibacter sp.
AGCTTTAAAAGCGTATAAAATTGGAATCGAATCCTAAAAACAGGGATGTATTTTGGGCTTATGATGGTCGGTGCAAAGAGACCTCAATTTAAAGATATCACTGACTAAAACCTATCGACTGCTACCATTGACATCTTTATTAAGAATATTAATGATATGAACTCGGCAACGGTAGTCACTTCGACAGAGTCCCTTTTCGGGACTCCCGATAGCTATCGGGAGAGAAGTCGCATATACTGGCCGGGAGCAAGATGTGCGATTTAGCTCATGTATATTTATTTTAGGGGTATTCGTGAACCTTCGGTTTAGCTTTGCTGAACCTTCGGTTTCTCATATGCATTCGAAATGACGACCTGAAAACCTTCAATTTATTTATAACTAAAACCTTAAACTCTCTCTCTCTCTACCTGTATCATATTTGTTATGTACCTCAAAATCAAATTTTTGAAATAATGTCATTTTACCCGCTTGAAAAATAAAATTTCTTGGGTCTCCAGGGGACATAAACATTAAATTGAATAATTGATAATTTATTATTTGAATTTCATTTTAAATCGAACCCTCCTTAGAAAGCATTTAACTTATATCTCACATACCCCTTGGCCAATATCAGCATTTTCATAGGATTGGATATATGGATCCTGGCGTTCATTAATTTTTCGGAATTGGTGCATTTGAGTTTTTTTAGAAGTTTGGAATAGTATTTATAAGCTATATAGACCCCCAGCCTGCTTTCTATGGGCAATTGAACCAGTCCTTCATAGGCCTTTTCAAAGTCTTGCTCAATATCTGCGATGATTTCCTTTTTTACTTCATCCGTCAATTTTTTTTGATGTACATTGGGAAAATAGGACCTGCCCAAGTTTTCCATATCCTGCTTTATATCCCTCAAAAAATTAACTTTCTGAAAAGCGGAGCCCAGATACCTGGCCGAAGACTGAAGGGAATTGAACTTTTCATTGTCATTATCCACAAACACCCTTAAACACATAAGACCAACCACATCGGCCGATCCATAGATGTAATTTTCGTAGGCCTCCTTGGTCGTATATTCGGAAATTTTAAGATCATACTGCATCCGCTCTAAAAAAATATCGACATATTCATAAAGTTCAAATTTATGGACCACGGCCTGAAAGGAATTGATAATAGGATTAAGACTAATTTTTCTTTTCAAGGACCGTTTATATTCCTTTATAAATTCGGCCAATAATACCTCCCGATCGTAGTTGTGAAAAGAATCCACAATCTCATCCGCATACCTCACAAATCCATATATGGCGTAAATTGCAGGTCTTATTTTGGGTGCGAACAACCTAATTCCCAAAGAAAATGAAGTACTATAGGTACGGGTCACCAATTTACTACATTTTAAACTGGAAGAGTCGAAGAGGGCTTTCAAAATCTAAGGTCTTTAATTATTTAATGAATCATAAAAAATGTCTTAATGAAAAGAAACCGACGACCAATTATTGGCCGTCAGTTTCGGTAACTAAACTAAAATGTGCCAGATCTAGTGCAATAGGGCATCAATTGCCTCCTGTGGCAACAACACTTTATCTATTATATGTACCACCCCGTTACTGGCAGCAATATCCGCCGGTGCCACCGCCGCATCCACATCGGTCTTATCCTGTATAAAAACTCCGCCCGTTAAACTTACCGTTACGGATTCGCCCTGGGCGGTCTCTATCATTTGTCCGTCGGACAGGTCCGTGGAATAGGCCGCCGCTCCGGCTACCACGTGATATTTTAAGATCTGGGCCAACAGGGCCTTTTCCTCGGGAGTGTCGAAATCGGCCAAATTGTTGTAATCGTCACCCAATACATCCAATAGGGCCGCAAAGGCGGTATCGGTAGGTGCGAACACGGTAAAGGGGCCATCGGTCCGCAACAGGTCCACCAGACCGGCATCGGCCTGTACCAGGGCTCCCACTAGAGAAGATAAAAATTCGGTATCCATGGCCAGTTCTACAATATTAGGAGTTGGGGGCATTAGGACATCAATTGCCTCCTGTGGCAACAATACTTTATCTATTACATGCACCACCCCGTTACTGGCAGCAATATCCGCCGGTGCCACCGCCGCATCCACATCGGTCTTATCCTGTATAAAAACTCCGCCCGTTAAACTTACCGTTACGGATTCGCCCTGGGCGGTCTCTATCATTTGTCCGTCGGACAGGTCCGTGGAATAGGCCGCCGCTCCGGCTACCACGTGATATTTTAAGATCTGGGCCAACAGGGCCTTTTCCTCGGGAGTGTCGAAATCTGCCAAGCTGTTGTAATCGTCACCCAATGCATCCAATAGGGCCGCAAATGCGGTATCGGTAGGTGCGAACACGGTAAAGGGGCCATCGGTCCGCAACAGGTCTACCAGACCGGCATCGGCCTGTACCAGGGCACCTACCAAGGAGGATAGAAACTCGGTATCCATGGCCAATTCCACAATATTTGGTGTTGGTTCCGGATTTAGGGCATCCAAAACTTCTTGGGGAACCAAAACTTTATCTATAACATGAACTATGCCATTGGAAGCCAATACATCGGCAGGACCCACTTTTGCATCCGTATCGGTCGGATCCTGAATATACACATCGCCGTCTATCCTAACAGCAACCTTTTCACCCTGAAGGGTAGTAAATTCCTGACCATTGGAAAGGGAACTGGAAGTGGCGGCCGCTCCAACCACCACATGATACTTCAAGATAGTGGCAAGGATCTCCCTTTTCTCGGGAGTATCAAAGTCGCTTAAATTATCAAATCCATCCAGACTGGCAAAAAGTGAAGTAAATGCACCATTGGTCGGTGCAAAAACAGTAAAAGGTCCATTACCGCTCAAGGCACCTACCAAATCCGAGCCGTCATTTTCATCCGCCTTGACCAAGGCAGCCACCAAACTACTTAAAATATCCGTTTCCTGAGCAGTTTCCACAATATTCAACAATGTGGGCTCTTCAATCATGTCATTATCATCATCATTGCTACAGGAAATAAAAAGCAACAATGAACTGAAAAATGCCAAAAAATAAATGCCAAATTTTTTCATGTCTAATTTTTTTAGATTAATACTTAGACAAATATAATAATAATTTCATTTTGTCCAACTTTATTTTAATAAAATTAGACAAAAATTATATTAACCCCTCTTAATCCAATTTTTTGTTTAACTTTACCCAGTAATTAATTGGACGTTGATATGAGCAGGTATTCCATGGCGCAAATTGTTTCCCTAACAGGAATAAATTCACATACCTTGAGAAAATGGGAAAGCAGATACGACTTTTTGATACCTGAAAGAACAGATACCAATATCCGGTTCTATTCCGACGCCCAATTAAAGAAGCTTTTAAACATAAGTATATTAAGGGGACAAGGTGTTCGTTTATCCGCTATAGGCCAGATGACGGACGAAGAAATCCATAAGAAGGTCGCAGACGCCCTGATCGAGTCCGATCAGGATGCCGAAGTGAAGGCCCTGGTATTGAGCATGATCAATTTGGATGAACTGGAATTTGACAACATTATCAAATCCTATATATTAAAAAATGGTATTTTAAACACCTTCACGGAGGTAATATACCCCTTTCTCCATAAAGTGGGAGTACTTTGGGGCATCAATAAGATCATGCCTGCGCAGGAGCATTTTGTATCCAACCTAATTCGGCAAAAAATATGTTCGGCAATAGATCTATTACCCATTGCACCAAAAAATGCTCCAAAGATAATCATGTTCTTGGCTGAGGGCGAAAATCATGAAATTGGCCTTTTGTTGGCTTGCTTTATTGCCAAAAAATTGGGATGGAGGGTCTACTATCTTGGACAAAATGTACCCCATGACAACTTAAAAACTATGGCGAACCTGGTAAAGCCCAATTATTTTCTAACCTTTTTTGTTACCACTACCTCATACGTTGTTGAGGAAAAAATTATTAAACTATCCTCAGAAACCAGGACACCGCTGCTCTTTTCGGGCACTCCCCTTAATTCTCCAATCAAGAACAATGATCTGTTGATCTACCTAGAGAGTCCAATGGATTTAATTGCCATGCTGGAGGAGGAATTGTCCACAACCTAATATGGGTTCTCCACTATCCATGTTAGAAACAAAAAATATTCCCTAAAACTTACTTCTCCCGTACCCATATTAAGCAAAACACATTATTGCACACTATCTTTTTTTGTTTCTGCTGCCTCCTTCTTTTTACCCAAAAGGCCACCCAATATTTTTTTGGCCACATCTTTCTGTGCCTCCTTTTTGGCGGTAGCTATAGTATCCGTCTTTGCGGTAGAATCCGTTTTTTTTGTGGCAGCTCCCAAAAGGCCTCCTATAACATCCATCGTTTTTTCCTGGTTTTCCTTTTTGGTCGAATCTGTAGCTTTCTGGTTCTTGGCTATAAGATCTCCTATAAAGTCCTTGGCCTTATCCTTGCCCTTGGCCAGCAATTTTTGCTTTTCGATCTCCACCAGCTGGGCCGTTAGATCTTTAATCCCCGATGTAAGGTCCGTAGTCACCGTAGGGCTGGTATAACCCCCACCAATATTGGCCGTAACCGGAATGGTTAAATTTTCCAGGGAATTTTCATCTATCCTCGCTATTATGTTATTGATATCCTTTCCCAAATACTTGGCGGGTACTTCAATAGTGGCCGCATAGTTCAATTTTTGATCGAAGGTATGGCTACCGGCAACATTAATGGCAAAATCCTGATATTTAATGGTAAACGGCTTTACCTTTACCACTCCGTCCTCAAAGGACAAGGCTGTTTTCAGGTCCTTCAAATTTAATTTTCCAACATTCAGAAAATTCAGTTTACTATCCAACTCTGTAAGCAAGGGTGCACTTTCCGCATCAATTTTATCGGTCAATAATTCGGCCAATATATTTCCTGAAATGGTATTTAAATTGGGCGTAAAATCGTCCTTTAAACTTCCGGACAGCTGTACATCGGAATTTAAGGTACCCTGCAGTATCCTGGCAATTGGCGCCAGTGTCCTGAACATTTCCAAGGCCTTAAAGGTCTCGGCTATCTTAAAGCTGTCCATTCCCAATTTCATGGCGAAGGTTGGTACGGCCTCTTTGGTGGACACTTCTCCATTGAGCGCCAATTTGCCATCAAAGATAGAAGATGTCATGTTGGAGAGTATGGCTTTCTCATCCCTTATTACCAATGTTCCCTTTACCTCCTTTAAAGTAAGATTGTCGTAAATCACGGTATTGGCAGCGGCATTTATGGTACAGTCCAAAAAGGAAGGTATCTTGATTTTCTCCTCCGTGGAGGTAGTAGGGGCCTCCTTGTCAGCACTATCGGCAACTTCGGCAGCTTCCGCCACCATAAAATCGTTCACCGCAAAAGTGTTGGACCTAAGATTAAAATTACCCTCTATGTTTTCGTTGTTGAACATAAATCCCAACAGGTTGTTGATAGCCCCCGAGGCATCAAAATCTGTCTTTCCGGTCGCTCCTTCCAGGCTATTCAGGGTTACCGTAGTAGGGTTAAACGTAACCGATGTACTTTTTAAGATAATGGGGTTTGGAAATTCTTCGGACTGATACTCAAAATCGCTCAATTTTAAGTCCCCGGTGGTTTTGGTATTTTCATACTTCTTTTTTTCTATGGATGCCATATCAAAGGCCGTAGAAATATCCGCAACCAAAATTCCCTTTAAATTTAAATCGGCCGGAACCGGATAGGCCTTGGAAATATTGGCAAGATTCATTTTCCCGTCTATCTTGGCATTTACCTTGGTGTTTCCCATAAGGTCGTTTATTTTGGCCACCATATTAAATTTGTCCTCATCTATCATAAAAGACAACTTTCGGATATCAACAAAGGTATCCTCTGTTATACCGGTACTATTTGAAATTTCGGTATCAATAAATACATTTCGGACCGCTTTGGGCAGATCCGGATACTTAAAGGAGGCATTCTCCGAGTTGATGTCTATTTTGAACCGGGGAATATGATCATCATCAACTACACCCTTAAACTCGCCCGCCACCGTAAAATTCCCGGTTGTGGACACCTGTGCTATATCCTTTGAATACACTTCCGGAATAACGGCCAAAAAGTTTTTAAAATCGGACGAAGGCGTTTTAAAGCTAATGTCTACCTCTTGGTTGTCCTCATTCAATTTCACAAACCCGTCAAATACCAGGGCCAATTGATTAACCATGGCCTCGTTCTTTAAGAAGGAATATTTGTTTTCGTTAAGATCCACTCCTATAAGGGCCTTCAATTGTACCGGGTTCTTGTTAAGGTATTGGGTACTGTCCATTGCAAAGGAAACCAGACCACTGGTCTCCGTATCCAATTCCGAGTTATCCAGGGAAAGATCTCCCTGACCGCTATGGTCCATTTCAGAAATGGCAAAGGACATACCACTGGAAAGATCGTTATACGTTATAACGGCATTATGGATTGCGTAAGACTCCATAGATAGGTTAAAACCGCTTTCCGAGGAATCCATGTCGGCGGGGGTATCCGGTGCAGAACTATCCCCGGCCGCGATATCATAGTTGGCATTCCCTTCTTTGTCCACCCTTATGTTTACCAGTGGACGATCCAGTATTAGACTTTTTATGGCAATGGGTTCATTGGCATCCTTGAAGAGTTCCTTTATGGACATATCCAAGCTTACCTTATCCGATGCAAATAGGGTATCGCCTTCAAAGGGAGCTTTATTTATTAAGGTAATGTTTTCCAAGGTTACGGAAGCATTGGGAAAACTTCTGAACAGACTTAAATCCGCATCGGAAAAATCGAAGGTGGCATTAATATTATTGTTCACCTTATTCTTGATAATATCCGCAATTTTACCTTTTAGAAAAAATGGCGTGGCAACGAGAAGTAAAATTATCACCAAAAATACGCCACCCACAATCTTTATTATTTTCTTTTTCATGTGTTTATATTTATTGTTTTTCAAATGTCACATGTAACATCCATATAATCATTCCGCTGTGCGACAAAACCTTTAGTCATGGATGTTTCATCTATTATTATTTTTAATTCTATAGGAAATTAAATTTGTTTTGGTTCAAAAAAGCAATACATTCCTTTTCTTAACAATCCCTTCCTTCATATTTGGGCATGTAGTATAAAATTAGATAGAACTTGGCCATTAGTTTAAACGTATAGGATAAAATATTGACGCAATTCTACGATATATCACCAAGTAAATTCACAATTCCCACTTAGTTTAAACAAAATTTAACATCGCAATAAAATTCACCTTGAATACTGACAGCTCAGCTAATTTCCATTTGGAACAATAAAAATTTTGTCCTACTCGATAAGAACAGCCAAAATCAAGTTTTATTATGCCTCAAGGTCAATTTCCTGATTAACTTTTAGATTGAATCGCCTTCTAAAGAGATATACGAAAAAATATAGGAAAGGGGTGTCCAGGAAGGCTACAATTAACTTAAAAATAAAACCGCTGATCAATAGTCCGTAGAACATGGACCAAGGCAACACCTTAAAAACACACAAAAGCCCCACCACGGTAAACGTATCCAGAAATTGGGAAAGAAAGGTGGAGAAATTATTTCGCAACCAAAGATGCCTGCCCTTGGTAAATTTTTTCCAGAAATGATATATCCCTATATCCACGTATTGTGCAAAAAGATAGGCCAACATGGAAGCAAATACGGCAATGGGCGACAAGGCAAATACATGATTGAACACCTCATCCTGAACTGGGGAATTGGGCAACGCCGGTACCCGATTGGCCAGCAATACGATCCCCATGGAAAAAAAAGAGGCAAATATTCCGGCAGTAACTATTTGGTTTGCTTTTTTCCTTCCATATATTTCCGAAATAAGGTCGGTGATCAAAAAAGTGAGGGGATATGGCAAAATCCCCACAGAAACTTCAAATAACGACGCTCCAAATACCGTAACATCACCAAAGGGTCTCCAATAAAAAAATTTTTGAAAAATTAAATTGGAAACTACCAAGGAAGTAATGAACAATGCCCCCAAATAGAGATAGATCTTAAAAGCCAGTTTTTTATCCTCTTCTTTCAATACTGCGTATTCCATAGAAGCAATATAAATTTTAACATTTTATAATTTAATTCCAATTAAACCGTTCCTACACTTTGATCCTGGAAAAAAGTCAAATTTACTTGAACAGGAATCGATTAACAATAAAAAAAGAATAAACAAAAATTTTAAACATGAACAAAAGCATTTTAGCAGCATTCCTAATTCTAATAACTACTGTCGTAAACGGCCAATCCTACATTGGTTTTGGAGCCGACAATTACAATGGGGTGCATGGTCTAATTTCCAATCCCGCGAATATCGTTGATTCTAGATTCAAAACCGACATAAACCTCATTGGAGTTAGCGGACTCCTAGGAAACGACTATTACAGTGCAAAATTTGGGGATGTTTTTAAGGACGATTTTGATTTTGATGTGGATGGCACAAAATCCCCAAAAAATGCAAACAATGCCTATGGCAATGTTGATATTTTGGGACCGTCGTTTATGTTCAACATCAATTCCCGAAATTCATTGGCGGTTTTCACCAGAGGAAGGGTATTTTTTAACCTAAACGATATTAATGGGGATACCTATGACAATATATCCAACGAGTTTGATGAAAATGAAGACTTCAATGTAAACGAGGGGGATTATCAAATAAGCGCCAATGCCTGGGCCGAAACAGGCATTACCTATGCCACAGTGCTCCTGAACCAAGAACAACATTTTTTAAAGGGAGGTATCTCCCTAAAATACCTAATGGGATATGGAAACGCCTATTCCAGTGGAAAAAATATAATTATAGACTATGATGCCAATGGATCGGGAACTACCGGAAGCATTGATTCACAAGGTGAAATAGCTTATGGCAACAGCAACAACATTACAAACGATTTTGAAGATTATGAATTTGAAAAGAGTGCTGACGGTTTTGGGATGGACCTAGGTTTCATCTACGAATGGAGGCCCCATTTTGCCGACTATACCGTTACCGATAAAGATGGCAACCCCTACGCTCCCAAGGACATTAACAAATACAAATTGAAATTTGGACTTTCATTGACCGATCTTGGAAGCCTTAAATATAAGGGTACAGAAAATGCATATGACATTACCAATTCTATAAGTGAGGACGATTTTGATAACGAAGAAGGGTTTGAGGACAAGCTGAACAACCTTTACACCCAGATCAGGTCCGGTAATGCATCCAAAGCGGTTTTGCCTACGGCCTTGCATCTAAATGCCGATTGGAACATCAACAATCACTTTTACCTAAATCTAAATACCGATCTATCCCTAACCTCGAAAAGCAATCCCAATACCAATAGTATTGCCAATATTGTTTCCCTAACCCCAAGGTTTGAAAGCAAATGGTTCAGTTTTTATTCCCCAATAAGCTATATAGAAAATTTGGGAGTACAGTGGGGAGCCGGCTTCCGGGCAGGGCCATTGTATATAGGCTCCGGATCCATTTTAACGGTATTGACCAGTGACAACTCCAAAGGTGCGGATGTGTATGCCGGATTAAAGATCCCTGTTTACCAATCCAGACCAAAAGACAAGGACGGGGATGGTGTATTGGACAAAGTAGATGGATGTCCTGAAATTTCAGGGCCGGCAGAAAACAATGGATGCCCTTGGCAGGATACCGATGGGGACCAGGTATTGGACAAGGATGACCACTGTCCCGAAGAAGCCGGACCCATAGAAAACAATGGATGTCCTTGGAAGGATACCGACAATGATGGCGTATTGGATAAGGACGACAACTGTCCTGAAGAAGCCGGTATTATGGAAAACCAAGGATGTCCATGGCCGGATACCGATGGCGACGGTGTGCCGGACAAGGATGACAAATGCCCTGAAATAGTTGGAACTGTTGCCAACCACGGCTGTCCCGAAGTTACAGAGAAAGTTCAAAAAACCTTAAATAAATATGCCAAAACCATTTTGTTCAACTCCGGAAAGGCCACCATCAAAGTTGAATCTACCAATGTTCTGGTAGACATAATAAGGATCCTTAACGAATACCCCAATGCCGCCTTCACAGTTGAAGGACATACAGATAGTATAGGCAGTGAAGCTGCCAACCAAAAACTTTCCGAAGAGCGCGCTCTTTCCGTAAAGAATTTCTTGGTGGAAAAAGGGATAGAAAGCACTAGGCTTACCGCCGTTGGTTACGGTGAAAGCAAGCCCATTGCCACCAATATGTACAAGGCAGGCCGTGCAGAAAATAGACGGGTAGAAATAAACCTAGTAAAAAACTAATTTATCATAACCTACCAAAACAAAAAGCCCCTATCAATCCAAGGGGCTTTTTGCTTAATTCTATTGGGAACCAAAAAATTCCTATTTGATATTCAAGGTAAAGGGCATTCTTGCCTGAACCCCCTTGTTTTCCATTGCGGATCTTATCTCCTTTAGAATCGTATATGCCTCGGCACCGATTTCTTCCCGGATAAGGGCTTCCTTACTTTTGGAAGTGGCGCCCCCCATATCTTCCATTAACTTCTCAAAATCCGATTTATACTTCGGAAGTTTTTTTATTCCATAATTCTCCAGATCCACCATTCTGGCAGCTTCAGCAACTGCCTTATCCAGCCCTCCCAATTCATCTACCAGCCCCAAACGCTTGGCATCCACCCCGCTCCAAACCCTTCCTTGGGCAACACTATCGGCCTGTGCCATGGTGATTCCCCGCCCCTGGGCCACTCTGTCCAAAAATGTTTCATAGATTGTTTCTATTCCTTCCTGTACATTGCTCCTAAAGCTATCGTTCATGGGCTCGAACAAGGAATACTCCACAGAATTTTTATTGGTCCCTACCTGTTCGGCATTGACCCCTATATTTTCGGCCAGTCCACTTATATTGGGAATAGTTCCAAAAACTCCGATAGACCCTGTAATCGTCGTAGGTTCGGCAAATATCTTATCGGCACCGGCCGCTATATAGTAACCTCCCGAAGCGGCTACATCTCCCATAGAGACCACCACTGGTTTGGATTGTTTGGTAATTTCGATCTCGCGCCATATAATATCGGAGGCCAATGCACTGCCGCCAGGGGAGTTCACCCTCAACACTATTGCCTTGACCTCCTCATCTTCCCTGGCTTTTTTTAGGGCACCATTAATAATTCCCTGACCAATTATATCGGAGCCTCCCTCCCCGTACCAAATTTCGCCTTGGGCAAAGATTACCGCAATCTTATCCCTGCCACTATTGATCTTTATTTTGTTGGCGGTCCTAATATAATCGGCTATAGGGACGTAGTTGATGTCTTCTGTTGTATCCACCCCAATTTTTTCCTTGATCAAGCTTTCATATTCATCAAAATATATCTCCCCATCTATAAGCCCGGATAAAATTGCATACTTTGGGGTACGTGTGCCCAAGGTATCCGCAATATGGTTCAAATCTTCAATGGAAATATCCCTACTTTCCGAAATATTGGTAAGCATGGACTGCCATAAGGCATCCAATAGCTCCTTGATCTGTGTCCTGTTGTCCTCACTCATTTCGTTGGCCAAAAAAGGTTCTACGGCACTCTTATACTTTCCGTGCCTAATAACCTCCATTTTTACACCGGTCTTTTCCTGCAGATCCTTTAAAAACAATACTTCGGTAGACAGGCCCTTAAAGTCCATTGCCCCAACAGGATTAAGAAATACCCCATTGGCCACACTGGCCAAATAATAGTCTTTCTGCGTATAAAAATCCCCAAAAGCCAATATAAACTTCCCACTTTCGCCAAAATCCAATAAGGCATCCCGAATGGCCTGTGTTTGTGACAACCCGGCCATAAGCATATTATTGTTCAGGCTGATCCCTTTTATTTTGTTGTCTTCCTTGGCCACATGAATGGCATGCAATATTTCGTCCAATCCCTGATTTACATTAAAAAGTCCGGCAAAGGGATTGGATTCGTCCATCCCCACATAGTCATTGACCGGGGTCTGCAACTGAATTTCCAAAACGGAATTTTCCTTGATCGTTACGGTATCCTCGCCCCTACCTATGAGGGCGGCCAAAATCAGAAACATGACAAACATGATTCCAAAGGCGATAAGACAACCTATAATTGCAGCCAATAAATTTCTTAAAAAGTTCATTCCTTGTATATATTGCTAATAACTGGCAAAGATAACCAATGTAGCGTTGATGCAATTATAAATAGTTGATTTTTATACCTTGTAACCTCCTTATCCGCAACTTGGGAAATAACATTAAAATTGGTCCTGGTTTTGGCAATTCCCTTTATGAAGTTCATGAACTCGTATAAACCTTTTTAATTGGCTAAAAAATTGCTCTTTTTCGCTTCAGTCCAAAAAGTTTATATAAGTTCGATTACTTTTGTTTACTTTGCCCACCTATCATGAACAAGACGTCAACAGCATATCTTTCCATTGGGAGCAATCTAGGGGATAAGCTCAACCAACTGCAGGAGGTGGTATTTTCAATCCACACCACTGTGGGCGAAGTCATAAAAATTTCCCCTGTATATGAGACGCCCGCGTGGGGTTTTGAGGGCGACAATTTTTTCAATGCGTGCATCATGGTAGAAACCATGCTTGCCCCTTCCGTCCTTTTGGAGAAATTACTGGAACTGGAAACAAGGTTGGGTAGGAAGAGGCAACATGGAACAGGTTATTCCTCCAGGACGGTCGATATCGATATACTCTATTTTGACAAGGAAATAATAAATACCGATTTACTGACCATTCCCCACCCCAATATGCAATTAAGGAGGTTTGTACTTAGACCATTGGCGGACATAGCCCCGCAGTTCTATCATCCAATTCTAAATAAGGATACCCGAAACCTATTGCAGGAATGTAAGGACAAAAGCAATATTACACGAACCCCTCATAATCTATATACCAGCAGATCACAGCTTTTTTCCCAAATGGAATATATTGCCATTGAAGGAAACATTGGAGCAGGAAAAACCACCTTGGCGCATAAGATCGGACAGGATTTTAATGCAAAACTGGTACTGGAACGATTTGCGGACAACCCTTTCCTTCCCAAATTTTATGAAGATCAGGGGAGGTATGCCTTTCCCTTGGAAATGTCCTTTCTGGCCGATCGCTACCAGCAATTTATGGACGACACCTCCCAGTTTGATCTATTCAAGAACTTTATGGTAAGTGATTACGACATCAACAAATCCCTCATTTTCGCCAAAGTCACCTTGCAGGAGGAGGAATTTAAACTCTACAGAAAGCTCTTTAACCTCATGTACAAAGAAATAAAAAGACCTAAAATATATATTTACCTGTACCAGAATACGGAACGCTTGCTAAAGAACATAAAACAAAGGGGAAGGGATTATGAACAAAACATATCGCCTGAATATCTAAAGCAGCTCAACTGGGGGTATTTTGATTATATAAGGAGCTTTCCCGAACAAAATAATCTGGTTTTGGATATTAGTGAACTGGATTTTGTGGAAAACCCGGAGGATTACGAAATAATCCTGGGCCATATTCAAAAATATATGGTGAACCTCTCATTTTAAGATAATTTTCACATATTATTTGCACAGGACAAATCAATTTATTTACTTGCGCCTCCAATAAAGTCGTTTTAAGTCTGTTGACACATCGGAAAATCGATGAAAAGACTTAAGGGTTTTAAACTAACTAACTCAAACTATATATTGCCAACCCCAACCGATCGGTTGGGGTTTTTTGTTTTTAAGGCTTTGTTTTTTTAGGACCGGGAACAATTGTTATGTTTAAGCAAATATTCTTATGGAAAAAAAATAGCTTATTAAAGACACTGCATTTTGGCTCCGTTTTCCACAAGGTATCCCGGAGCGTATTTTGCCGTGTCCACGAAAGGTAAAAAGTGCTCTGGAACGGAGCTATTTTAGCGTGCCAAAAAGGGGTGGATCCAGCCTGTTTTTTCCCTATTTGCATATACGGACCATCTATGGACTAACTATGGACTAACTATGGACTATCTATGGACTATCTATGGACTATCTATGGACCATCTATGGACCATCTATGGCTTTGCCCCGGATGACCTCTTTTTTGTGGCCCGTCCTAAAATAACTATACAGTTTATTAAATAAATCCTGAACTAATTATACAACTCTT
>CBFGWQ010000095.1:0-14093 GCA_965652575.1 uncultured Arenibacter sp.
ATAGGAGCCATTGTTGGCTATTTGTTGTTTTATTTGTCTATCTTTTGTAAATTAAATACTGTTCCTGCCGGGTCCTGAATCCAATGCATATTACCCGGAAGTTCTTCAAGTTCGTCACAAGTTTCCACCCCGTTCGATTCCAAATAATTTGTGGCTACATCTACGTCAGGAACGGTAAGCTGTAACCAAGTTTCAGAATGTGTATAGTTGTCCACACAATCCAACCATATTATATTGTTGCCAAACTTTACTTCGTGTGTTTTCGAAACGGTTGGATTGTCAATGGGTTTTTCTTCGACTTCCAATTTTAAAATGTCCCTATATAAAGCAACTGTTTTTTCATATTTACTTTTTGGGATCTTAATCGCAATGTTAATCCCGGCTTCAAACTTGATATCCATACTCCCTTATTTTTCTCGTTTATAATATAACTGTGTCAATCCAATGTCAAATGTTTTTTCGATTACAAATTCAAACAGTTGCTCAGGTCTTTCATCTTTATAAAGTCTTGTCCCATTTCCTAACAGTACAGGAACGATTGAAATGATACGTTCATCGATCAAATCGTTTTTTAGAAGTTCGTTTATCACTTCCGAACCACCATCACCACAAATATTCTTTCCGCTTTCCATCATTTTTCTTTTAGTTGTTCCGCTAGTCCGATCAGTAACCCTTCCGTTCCGCGAATGTAACAAAGCCGATATGCATTTTCGTACCGGACCACTTCGCCAACAAGTTCGGCACCTTGCATGATAAGTCTGGACACCAATTCGTCAACATTGTCTACCCTGAACATGATGCGGAGGTAACCGAGTGAATTAACAGGGGCCGTTCTATGATCTGAAATGGTCGGCGGTGAAATAAATCTTGAAATTTCAAGTCGGCTATGGCCATCAGGTGTAACCATCATAGCAATTTCTACAGATTGGTTTCCAAGCCCGGTCACTTGTCCGGCCCATTCCCCTTCGACCATCCCCCGGCCCTCAAGTTCCAGTCCGATTTCCGTAAAAAAGGAAATGGCATTGTCAAGGTTTTCTACAACGATACCAACGTTGTTCATTTCCAGCAATTTACTCTTTCCCATAGCTTACTTTAATCGTTTAATGAATTTATTCCCTGTTCTTTAAGTTTTTTAAGATGCTCTTTCATTCTATCAATATGTTCTACCGGATGTCCTTGCCAAACCATTACTTCCCCAACAATTCTAAATGGTTCTGTTGAACGATACGATTTGGTGGGGTTGCCGGGAAACTTTTTATCCGTCAGGTCCGGGTCGTCCTCAATTTTCCCTTGCGGCTCTACCAAATAAATTCTTTCCCGCCCTTCACCAAAGGCAAGTTCAGCTCCCCAAATTGCAGCGTCCAATGTCGCGGACAAGAAAATGTACTTTGCATTTTTTCGCTGTCCGTAGTTCGAGTTGTAACCTGCCTCAATAAGGTCGCCTATTTTTAAATCTGCTTTTGTTCCGTGAAAATAAGTTTGGACAAAAGGGGTTGAACCTTGAACGCCTGTTTTTTGTCCCTGTTTTTTATAAGTTGCCATGAACTTTCGTCTTACTGATTTTACTTGTTCCCGGGTCTTCTGCTATAATGCCCATAAACGCTTCTGTTATAGCTAGTAAGGCGGGGGTTCGGATCGATTCACTATCCGCCTTCAAAAACTTTGATAGCTACCAAAATACTGAATTTCAACTACACAACCCGCATTACATTCCACCATAATAAAGGAAATTATAAATTACCCCCATAAATAATTGAAAAAAACAAAAGGACCAATAAAAATGACCTTAATGGGGTTGTTACAATTTCGCAAAAAACCCAAAGTACACTTTCTTAATTGGGTATGCTTCCTATCAAAGAAAATTGAAAAACTTGAATGCCATATGATAAGAATATTGTAGCTAAAATAATTTGATCCATTTATCCGTTTTTTAGTTCTCCGTTAATTGCCTCCTCTATTTTATGGAGCAGGTCTTCCGGGTCAAATGGCTTAAAAATAAAACCGTCCATACCACTTTGCAATATCTTGCTTTTCACCTCTAGGAATACCGAAGCGGACAGTGCCAAAATGGGTACAATGGTATTGAATTTTCTGATCTCTTTGGTGGCCGTATATCCGTCCATTATAGGCATTTGAATATCCATTAGCAGTACATCGTAATCATTTTCCCTTACTTTTTGTACCGCGGACCGACCATCGAAGACCACATCTACCACTAGGTTTGCCTTTTCCAATATTTGTCTGGCGACCATAACGTTAATTTGATTATCCTCGATCAACAGTATCTTTTTCCCCTTTAGATCGTATTCCTTTTTTTGGGTAATTTGATCGAACTCCCTGTTCGAGGCCAATTTCAATTCCAAATCAAAATAAAATCGGCTCCCGACTCCCATGCTACTTTCAACCTTTACCATTGAGCCCATGGCCTCCACTATCTCTTTCACGATAGGCAGGCCCAATCCGGTTCCTCCATATAACCGATTGGTACTACTGGAAGCCTGGGAAAAAGGGTGCCATATTATGTCCTGTTGCCCTTCAGTTATACCTATTCCGGTATCCCTTATTTCGGTACCTATAATAACCGACCCATTTAATTCGGCCCGCTTAACAATTTTCAGGGTCACGTTCCCTTTCTCGGTAAACTTGATGGCGTTGGAAACAAGATTATTGATCACCTGGTTAAAACGGATAATATCCAACCAAACGTTGGGAAGGTCTTCGTCTATTTCCAACTCCAAGGCAATGCCCTTTCGGATACAACTGGGCTCATGTATCTTTTTTATCTGCTTCACTGCCGCCAAAATATTAGTGGGTATTGGATCCAACCCAATCTTAGTGGATTCCATTTTACTGAAATCCAAAACATTATTGAGCAGATTGAGCAATATTTTACCGGAGTAATTCAACGCTTCTATATTCTGCTTTTGATCTTCTCTCGGATTTGTATCGCCCAATATATACGAAAGTCCTATGACCGCATTAAGTGGTGTCCTTATCTCGTGGCTCATCATACTTAAAAACCGGGATTTTGCATTTGATGCCTCTATGGCCTCTTCCCTTTGATCATGTATTCTAGAATAAAATCCTGTATTTATTAATGAGAAATGTATTAATTGAAACGTAACCAAAAAAATAGTGGTCGTAATGGATATAGGATAAATATACCTTCCCGCCAGGCCCGTATCCATAGGGGTATCGGCAAACAATCTAAAATCGGTAAAATAGAGAAGAAACCAAAATAGTATTGACAATCCGGAAAAGAAGGTGACCAATGGCTTCTCCCTTCTAAAGGAAAAGAATACAAAGGGCAGGGCCATTGCAAACATCAGTATAAATTCTACACTACCGGCCTTCCCTACAAAGGAAGCGGTTATAGTAACACTTACATTAAAGATGATCATATAGATTATACGGGCCAGTGTAAGATTTCCCTTTTTGGAGATAATGGCGGATAGTATAAAAAGAGGCACCGAGCCTACAATGTAATAGCTCAATTCCTGCATATTAAAAATTCTTGCAATAACATACCAAATTAAAGTAATTGCAGTGGTCAATATGGAAAGTATATAGACAAGTTTTATTCTTCTTTCAGAAAATTCTGTCATAATTCAGGGGATATTGAAGACTATAAATATAAGTAATTTAATACAATCCATTATTTTAAATATACCAGAACGAACATATGGAACACAGGATTCCCAAAAATTTTGAAGTAATAAAATTCAATTCCAACTGTTCCGAAATCGATAGTATTGGCAGCCATCAGACCAATTAAATTACAATATACGCTTACCTTTTCCCTCGGTTTAAAATTGCACGCAACAACATAGCATTAAACCAAAATAAGCCAAGGGGCTACTTGGGGTTCATCCTTTCCGGTGTAAGCTCGGGCAAGTACATTCTCCAGGTCCATAGTTTTTCCTTGAGGTCCTTGACCAGGGAAGGATGCTGTCCGGATACATTTTGGGTTTCAAATTTATCCATTTCCATATTGTAAAGCTCCACATTGTTTTTGCGATAATCTACAAGTAGTTTCCATTGTCCCGACCTTATGGCAAGGTTGGGACTTTTATAGTTTTCCTGTTTTGGATAGTTGAAGCCATAGGAATTTCTGCCATATTCCCAATAAATATCACCCTTTCGTTCCGAGGGGATTCCCAAGAAAACGCCCTGCCTATCTTCGCCGTCCCCTTTGTAGTTCGGTGGAAGCCCTATCCCTGCCATGGCGGCCAAACTGGGAAGCAGATCCGTTGCACTGACCACGGATTTATTATCCGTTTTTCCCATGGGTACATGTCCCGGCCATTTGATGATGAAAGGCATGCGGATGCCTCCTTCATATAGCGAAAGCTTGGTGCCCCGAAGACCTGCCGACCTACTTCCCCTAAAGCTGGGCAAGGGACCATTGTCACTTGTAAAGATCAAAATAGTGTTCTCTTCCATACCAAGTTCTTTGAGGCCGTCCAACAATCTTCCCATCTGTTTGTCATAGATGTCCAGGACCATCTTAAATGCCTTTTCCTCCGTTGGGTCCATGGGAAACTTGCCAGAATGGCGCGTTCCGGCCCCTGGCACCCAGGGCGTGTGCATGTCATCCGGCCAAAGGTTTACAAAACAGGGGCGCTCTTTGTTCCTTTTAAGAAAATCAAGCGTTTTATCCACAAAGTATTTTGTTCTGTCCCACCGTTTTATACTATCCTGTGGCGACCAGATCCAATCGGTAGCCGTAATCAGTGGGTCAGGATCCGGGCTTTCATAGGTACTTATATGTTCGTCAAAACCATATCGGTCAAAATTGGGAGCGTCCAGTACATCACGGCCTCCCCCCATGTGCCATTTTCCAAAGTGACCAGTGGCATAGCCCCCATCCTTGAATATTTTGGCCATGGAAGGTGCATGCACATTAAGATAGTTTGCCTGCTCCGCTTCCAGATTGCTTTGCCTATCGTTCAAAAAGGTGGTAAAGTTCCAATTGGCGGGATGCATCCCGGTCAATATGCTTACGCGCGAAGGGGAACAGATGGGGGAACCGCTATAATATTGCATGATTTTTGTCCCCTCCGCCGCCATTCTGTCTATATTGGGGGTATTCACATAGTCGCCGCCATTAAAACAACTGATGTCCCCATAGCCCATATCGTCCGTAAGTATAAGGATAATATGGGGCTTTTTCTGATGTTGGGCCATAGTGTAAAGGCCGATCAGGCAGGAGCAGCACAATAGGGCCATTTTCTTGATGTTCTTGTTTTTCATTCCATTCATTATTAACAGACCGGAACCCGCAGGTTTGTTGTTCCAATTATCCAAATCACTTTATTGGGACAGGACAGGTACAATGATATTGTTTTCTTCTACCATAAACGTATAGTGTCCTTCTTTTGGATCCCATTGCTTTGTTACGGGAACGATCCTTGTCCTTCTTGGGCTTACCTGTTTATCATCAAAATGGACATGGTACACATAATATAGTTGGCCGCCCGGTCCTTCAAATAAATCCCCATGCCCTGAGCCGTTTTCCCCCACAATGGAACGGTGGATGATAGGGCCTTTTTGCTTGACCCAAGGGCCATAAGGGGAATCGGAAACCGCATAGCCCACGGAATAATCAATATTTTTAAAATGATTGGCCGAATAAAACAGATAATACCTGTCCTTCAGCTTCAAAACGGTGGGCCCTTCCATAATGGGTACCGACTCATAGGCCGGAGTAGCCTCCCAAGGTTCCGTTTGGCCAAAACATCTTTTTAGGGTCTCCGACCTCATTTTTCCCTTTTCCATGTCGAACTCGGCTACCCAGAGGTAGTTGCCTTTATTAAAACGGACATGGTAGAGGTAATGCTTGCCATCATCATCCCTAAAAATGAAGGAGTCGATATTCTTTTCCGATCCATCGATAGGGCCCACTTGCTTTTGTTCGTAAGGGCCCATAACAGATTTTGATCGGGCCAGTACCGTTTGTTCATTGGCCGTGTAGGTCAAATAATAGCTGTCCCCTTCTTTGAATATTTGCGGTGCCCAAAAGCCTTCGCTACCATAGGTATGCCCTCCCTTCGTCAAGAGCATATGCAACTTGGCACCTTCAGGTAAGGCCCAGTGCTTCAGGTCCGTGGATTCCAAAATAGAAAATCCCGCCGGTCCTCCCCTACTTCCCCCGGTTCCGGTCAAGTAGTATTTGCCCTCATCAACATATATGGTCGGATCCGCAAAAAATAGTTCTTGGCTTTGTTGTGCCCTCAATTGCATTGCACTGGCAAACATGACCAAATATAGAGCAGTGTATTTCATTTTTATGGTTTATCAAACATTTTGATCCAATTATTTTTCTTCCCCAAATAATGTGAATTCCTTTCACTTTCCCTGTGGCTTTCCAAACACATTGTTTTTCCCGGCCCAATCATTCCAAAGGCTGTCCAAATTTTGCACCACCCCGGGATATTGGTCGGCCACATTTTGGGTCTCTGATCGGTCCTCATTGATCTTGAACAATTGCCATGGTTCCTTGGCATCAGGTGTCACCAATTTCCAATCGGCCGTCCGGACAGAGCGCCCCCCTTCATGTTCATTAAAAAGAAATGGATGGCCTGTACGGGTCTTTCCCGAAAAAATGGGGACCAGGCTTTTGCCTTCCATGGGCGAAATTTCGTTACCGGCATAAGATTGGGGATAAGTGGCATGGGCCACGTCCAAAAATGTAGCCATGAAATCCATTACATGGCCTATCTGATCCGAAAAGCCCCCTTTGTCCTGGATCCCATTGGGCCAATGGGCGATCATAGGGGTATGGACACCTCCCTCAAAGGACTCCATTTTCCAATAACTGAAGGGGGTGTTGGACACATTGGCCCATCGCTTTCCGATGGACGCAAATGTGGTCTGCGGTCCCGGCATCACATCCTTGTCCACAGGATATGCGATAGGCCTACCATCCCTTGTTTGACCGGGCCTGTCAAATCCGGGGCCATACCGCATACTGTCTTCATAACTGGCCCCGTTATCACTTAAAAAAACGATCAGGGTATTCTCTAGTTCCCCGATTTCCTTCAATGTTGTGATGATCCTACCTATCCCTTGGTCCATTCGGTCTATCATGGCCGCATGGACTGCCATGGCCCGGGCGTCCCATTCCTTGTGCGGGTTGTCTTTCCATTGCAGTTCCTCCCCATATCTTTGCGTTAAAAGGTACTTGTCGGGATCCAACAATCCGGATTTGGTCATGCGTTCGTACCGCTGCTCCCTTATGGCCTGCCAACCCACCTTATAAGTATCCCCATATTTTTCTATATCCTCGGGCAGCGCATGGAGCGGCCAATGCGGGGCAGTATGTGCCACATAAAGAAAGAACGGCCTGTCTTTCTTGCTCCACTGTTTAATATATACCGAAGCCGTATCGTTTATGGCATCCGTATGGTAATAATCCTTAGGGACTTCCTTGACCGGTTCGGTGCCGTCCACCAGACTAAAAGGGTCAAAAAAATCCACTACGCCCCAAATGTTGCCAAAGTATTTCTCAAAACCCCGTTTGGTGGGGTACTGTTCAATAGGTGAAAACAGTTCGTGCTGTTCTTGGTGGTTCAACCAGTTCAGTTGTTTTTCAGGAGTATCTTGGACCAGGGTATTCGAAACATGCCATTTCCCCACCATGCCCGTATGATATCCTGAAACTTTAAGGGCTTCCGCCAAGGTGACCGTATTTGCCGTAAGATGTCCCCGATATCCCTCTTGGCGGGTATCGGTGGTCATATGGCCGATACCCGCCCGATGATTGTAGAGTCCCGTTAAAAGTGAGGCACGGGTAGGACAACACCTGGATGTGTTGTAGAACTGGGTAAAGCGCAGTCCGTTCGCTGCGAGCTTATCCAGATTTGGAGTATTTATTTCCCCCCCGTAGCAGCCCAGATCGGAAAATCCGAGGTCATCGGCCATGATGAGCACAATGTTCGGTCTGCGGTCTTCCTTCTTTTTCGGGTCACCATCATTTCTTTTTTCATTGGCACCACATCGGGACAAAAATATCGCCAAGGAAGCCAAAGCCAGTGATTTGAATAATTGATTATATCTCATTTTGTTGGATTAAAATGCCATAATTGGTCTTGGTATATTAGGTTTCACCGAACTCCGACCATATTTTGGGAAATTTTGATCGGTCGTAGACTTTTTGGTCAATATATACAAAGGCACGAGCCTACCTCGCCGCCCAGGCAGGCGTGACATCCGTGCCAACAAAGGCTATCTTGTAATATAATCCTTTTATTTCTTCCAATTTAGGAATTTTTGTTTTGTATTCCACAAATGGCACTGATACATTTTATTATAATAGCGACTTAACCAACATAACACTATAATTCATCTTTAAATAGAAATACTTCCTCAATACCCATTTTGAAAACCCGTGAAATATCATAGGCCAATTTCAATGAAGGGTTATACTTGTCCTGTTCAAGGAATACAATGGTTTCCCTACGTACATTGACCGCTTGGGCCAAGTCTTTTTGTGTCAGCCCGTCCCTTGCCCTTAATTCCTTGATGCGATTAGTCATTGTTCAAACCCTTCGCCTTATGGTACAACCAGAAAAGTGCGTAAATGAAGGCCATACCGATGATTCCTACACCGATCGGGATTACATTCTGGCCTGAAAACATGGCAAAAACAAGTATCACGACCCACAATCCATAAGCATAGGGAAATGAATTACGTGCTGCATTCCTGCTCAATGCAAGGGAAAATTCGTCATCGGCAGGTACGCCCTTCAGCTCATCCCGAAGCCTTTTAAAATAGAATAGGGTACTGACGATCATAGTCAATAGCACCAGTGCAAAAACGAAATAATGGGCGGTCTCCAAGGCTATAAAAGTGGATAGCTTATAAAATGAGAAACTGAACGCTATTGTACCCGCTAGACCGCATAGGAATAAAAATTTTGTAGATTTCATTTGTAAAAAATTAAAAGTTATGTTTTTCTAACACAAAGTTAGAAATATATAACACAACTAAAAACATTTTTAAAAAATTTTGTCTTTTTACAAAATTCATTTTGATAAAGAGATTGGTTGTAAGTGCAATTTATGGCCTGTCCCTTCCCATAAACCGTTCTTTCCCAAGGAGGAACCCAATTGCCCTGGCAACATTCCTTTCAATGCTTTTTTCGGTTTTCAGGAAGGAAATATATTTTATGATCTCCCTTCGCCTTGAGGTGGACAGCGCGTCGAACACCTTTTTGGCTTCCGGATTTTCTTTGAGGGCCTTCAACAATTCAGGATGGGGTTCCACCGTTCTCTCCAACGGGTCGAACGTAACGGTAAGCTCTACCATTTCCCCGATTCGATCCGGGGAGTTTTTCAACATCGTGGTATTTACATACAACCTCCATTCTCCCCGATATTTGACCAGCGTCTGTATGTACTTTTTACCATTTATAGAACCGCAGATGGGGATGGGCCCTTTATCTTTTCCCACTTGCCCGAACAGCTCTTTCAAGATTATATCAGGGACAAATACAAAAGGGTTGATTCCTATTATTTCCAGTTTTGCCTTAAATTTATGCAATGCTATTTGACTTTATTCGTTCTTAAAACCCCATGTTTATCCTTTGTTAAACGACAATCCTTTTTCCTCCAATGCTTTTCGAAGCCTTGGGATGGAACTTGGCCCCATACCGTGCAAATTCAATATATCATCTTCACTGAACTTGGAAAGTTCGTTTAGACTTGTAATGTTTTTACTTTCCAGTGCCCGCCTTGCGGGTGCGGGGAGCAGTGAGAGAAAACCGTCCTTCGGTCTGCGCTCTTCCTCACAGACCGGACAAGTGGGGCAGTCGCTACTTTTGTAATAGTCATGCCCCTTTGTACAGGTTCTTTTAGTTATATTCGACATTATTTTTTATACTGCCAAAACCGGTCTTTTCCTGCGGCTATCCATTCCAAAGATTGTTCTATTCGCTGTTGTCGGGTCGTTTCCGTTTTAGCACCCGTTATCCAGACCAAATAGTTTTTGCGGAAAGAAGGGGGTTTTGATCCAAAAACTTCCTTGGCCTTTGGATTGGCATCCAATTCCTTGGCAAAATAGTCCGGTACCTCGATGGTTTTGGGTTTGTCCGATTTCGGCCGTTCAATTTTTATTCCCTTTTCATTTAGGGCCATCGCCTCTTTCAGCATAGCCTGGAATTCCCGATCGGGTGGTAATTCCGAAATATCTGTGATCTTCCCCAAAAACCTTTTGATAGGTTTTTGGTCCTTACTCCCTTTCAATCGGGGGTCGCCCATTAATTCTGCCTTTATGAACGAAAACGAACAATGTTTTTTATAGGAAGCCATCACGCACATAAAATCCTCTTTGTAGTCAAAATGGGGGATACCCCATTTAATGGCCTCCTCCACTTGGGGACAGGTAGCGTGGACAAGCTGCCGCCAATGTTCCAATATGGGTTTTGCGAAATCTTCTGATTTGGAGATGTACTCGTCTACTTTTGAATTCAAGGGTATCATTTTAATAGGTTTTAAATAAAAAAGGGATATGCTCCTGCCCATCGGGAACCTTATATTTTCAAGCGTCCGGAATCTCCGGCTCCACCAATTTTTTCAATTTTTCCAAAGATTCCTGCCAGCCCAGATAACACATTTCCACAGGAATGACCTCAGGGATGCCTTCCTGTACAATATGAAGGTCGGTACCACAGGAAACCTTGGTAAGCCTGACCGTGACGGTCATCTCCCCGGGCAGGTTCGGATCATCGAATTTGTCGGTGTAGCGGATGAGCTCGTTGGGCTTGATTTCCAGATATTCCCCCCCGAACGAATGTCCGTTGCCCGTCGTAAAATTGGTAAAGGACATTTTATGGGCACCTCCGGTTTTGAAATCCAACTTATGCACCTTGCAGGTAAATCCGAATGGGGGCAGCCAAAAGGCCATGGCATCTTCGTTGGAAAAGGCCCTGAATACCTTTTCGGGGGATGCGGTCAGCACCCTGTGCAGTGTTACGCTATTGTTCGACATGATGTTTATTTTAGTCTCAATTTAATTTTACTTGTTTTAAGCGATATATGTATGAGACGGCAAGTATGCCACCGATTACGATGGGCATAAGGATATTGGCGATTTCACCATCTACCACGGCATGGCTTATTACCGCGAATATCAAATTGAACGTCAGGCCCGCATATGCCCATTCCTTGATCGTTGGGTGCAATTTGGGTATGACCAAGGCCGTTGCCCCCAGTACTTTGCAAATAATCAGGGCATGGGCAAAGTAGTCGGGGTACCCCAATGGTTCGGTCCCCGCTGTAGCATATTCAGGTGCAAACAATAAAGTGCCCAATGGCATCATTCCTTCAAACAGGAAAATGATAGTCGTTGCTACCCAAAAAATAATCTTGTTTTTCTTCATGACAGGTTGTTTTAATATGGTTATTGTACGTTGTTTTTCAAACCCTAAAATTCCGAAATCAAATCCATTAAAAATAGAACAAACCCGACACGGACTTAATTAGGTTCTTTACTTATTGATACAAATTTAGCGGATACCACTTTAAAAAACGGGGGTAAAAACGACGGTTACAGGGGTGTATTCCGCCAAATATGGTATCTATCAAAATTAGAATCAATGCACCCGCTACTATGCCGTTGAAAGCGCATGAATGGAAACCTCCCTGCTTTTCCCCTTTAAAACGACATTTCCCATTAATTGGCTCCTATATTCCTTGCCAATATCCAATAAGGACAACAAATCTGAACTTACCAGAATTTCCTCCTTCAGTTCGCTACACTTTCCGAGAATGCGGGCAGTGGTATTCAGCACATCCCCGGAATAGGTAATATCCCTTTTGACGATACCCACTTCACCGGCCACCACATTACCGGAATGAAAACCCGCCTTGAAGGAGGGAACCCGGCCATATTGTTCTTTATAATGGTTTACTTTACCGGCCAAGATGGCCTTGATGTCGAAAAAACATTTGAGGCAGTGCTGTGCTTCAATACCTTCCTTATAATCCCAGGCCACGACCACTTCATCACCAACATATTGATAAATATTGCCCTTGTTTTCAATGATCGGGTCGGTAATATCGGCAAAAAAATCCTTTAGCAGACTATGATATTTTTCGTTGCCCAAACTTTCGGCAATAGAGGTGGAGTCGTCAAGGTCAAGGAACATAAAAATACGTTTTTCCTCTTTTGGGGTGTTGTAGCGTCCACGAAGGATGTTCCAAAAGGTTCGATGGCCAAACTTACTATTTATTTGGAGCATAAGTTGGGTAAACTCCACGATAAAGGCCCAGACCAATGCATTTTTTAAGGGGTAGGGGTCCATAATAAATTCCAAAAAAGCTTGCTGTGTCTCGGGATCCGATAACAGTTTTCCCGTTCGAACAGGCACTATGGAAACGGCCATGACCATTGTGATGAATGCAACAATGAGTACAAAGCTTATCCCGACGAACGCAATGGTTTGGCCATAGGGCCTGTCCCTAAACTTTTCGTTCACATAGAACACCAAAAGACTACCGCCCAGCAGGGCCCCGATAAATCCCGGCACCATATTCCGGATGACCGAGTTCCAAAAAGAATACTCTGGCGAAGGTCCCAAGGAATAGTAGGTGTGAAGTTGCAGGTGGTCGTAAACCGCAATGGCAAAACCTAAAAAAAGCCAAAAGAACATAATGATGACCAGTTGTCGTAATTTTATTTGGGTCGCGGTTTTCATTTTCATCCTGTTTTATGTATTTGCCAAATGCTTACCAATATTTACAATTTGCCGGGTATGCCGTTGCGTATGGAAGATAATAGACCTGAGCCATTCCGGATTCTTACTGCGAACGGATAAAACAACATCCGATAGGGATTTATTCCATACAAAGATGGGAATAAAAGAGATCATTTTTAGGGTGCGAAAACGGCAGTTATCAAGGTTGATTGCGCCAATGTCCGTGAATTGGATACAAAAGGAAGCCAAAAAATCCAATCTCAACCCCTTTCCCGACCCTTATCTTAAATATAGGGTATTGTGAATATTAAAAGGTTAGGGGGCGTTCTGTTTTTATACACTTACAGTGCTTTCCCTGTTATACCTTCCCTTGTATTCCAATGGAGTTAGACCGGTAATTTTTCGGAACACCTCACGAAATGCCTTTTCATCCGAATAGCCTACTCCGTACATTACTTCGTTGATCGTTTTTCGAGTGGTTTCAAGGGCCTTTTTGGCCACCTCTATTTTTACCCGTTGGGCATATTCCAACGGGGTGTTCCCGGTAGCCTTGATAAATCGCCTATCGAATTGTCGCCTGCTTACCGGGAACCTGGATGCTATTTCCACAATTGAAATTTTTTCTTCCGGTTTATTTTCGATATAGTTCTGGGCTTCTTTCACTATTTCGTCGCCATGCATTTTTTGACCTTTGAAAATAATGAACGAAGATTGGCTTTGTCTGTCCATTTCAATCTGAAATACTTTGGAACAGAAAATTGCCGTTTGGCGGTCATAGTATTTTTCGACAAGATAGATCATCAGGTTCAAAAAGGAATAGGCTCCCCCATTGGTGTAGATTCCATCCTCATCGGTAATAAGCTTGTCCGTTTGTATGTTTACCCCGGGAAACTTGTTCCTAAAATTTTCCGAAGCGGCCCAATGAGTGGAGCAGCTTTTGCCATCCAACAGACCTGCTGCAGCCAGTAGAAACGCCCCGGTGCAGATACTGGCTATTTGCGTCCCGTTTTTATATTGTTGCCGAAGCCAGTCGATAAGCAATTGGTTTCCCTTTATGGCCCTTTCGTAGTTGTGGTTCAATGAAGGAACGATAATGAGGTCGGTCCTCTTTATGGTAGAAACATCCGTCCGGGGTCTCACGCAAAACAGCCCGTCATAAAAATCGACTTCTTTGGAAGTCCCGGCCAAATCAATGGCAAACACTTCCTTGTTGCCCCTTTGTTTCCAATAGACATTGGCCCTTGTAAAAATTTTATAAGGACCTACAATACTGCTTAGATTGTTCTGGCCTTCGGGCACCAATATGGTCAACCGTTTCATTTTTGACTTTTTGTAAAGATAAAATAAAAAATTTCTTGAAACCGACTATCCCCGAGGCAGAGCCGTAGAGGTATT
>CBFGWQ010000096.1:0-14082 GCA_965652575.1 uncultured Arenibacter sp.
AAAAAAATCCAACACCTTTAACGGGTTGGATTTTTTTGTCGTTCTGTCTTAAAAAAATTAGACCCTTGGTAGGTCCCCATCTCCTTTTAAAGGTAAATAGGACGTTCCCATGAGATAGGTATCTACATGATGGGCCGCTTGCCTACCTTCGGAAATGGCCCAAACTATTAAGGATTGTCCCCTTCTTTGGTCGCCTGCCACAAATATTCCGGGAACATTGGTCTTATAATTGGCCTCACTGGCCTTAATGTTGGTGCGTGGATCGGCTTCAAGGCCCAACTGCTCGGCAACGGTCATTTCCGAACCCGTAAAACCCATCGCCAAAAGTGCCAATTCGCATTTCCATTCCTTTTCCGTACCGGGAACTTCCTTAAGTATGGGTCGTTGGCCCGGTTGGGAAACCCACTCTACCTCAGAAGTTATAAGTCCTTTCAGATTACCATTTTTATCGCCAATGAATTTTTTGGTGGAAATGCTAAAAAACCGCTCTACACCTTCCTTGTGCGAAGAACTTGTTCGCAAACGCATGGGCCAAAATGGCCATGGTTGATCTTCCGGACGCCCTACTGGAGGCTTTCCCAATATCTCAAAATTGGAAACCGAAGTGGCTCCGTGCCTGATGGAGGTTCCAATACAGTCCGATCCCGTATCTCCCCCGCCTATGACCACAACGTTCTTTCCGGTAGCCTTTATTTCTTCGCCCAGATCTTTAATGCCGTCTACGCGTTTGTTGTTTTGTTTTAAGAAATCCATGGCCTGTACCACTCCTTTAAGGTCTGCTCCCTCTATGGGCAACCCCCTTCTAACGGTGGCGCCACCAGAGAGTACAATGGCATCAAATTGTGCTTTGAGTTCCGTAGCCAAAATATCAACGCCAACGTGGACCCCCGTCTTAATGATGATACCTTCTTCCTCTAAAATTTTGACCCTTCTGTCTATAATATGTTTTTCCATCTTAAAATCGGGGATACCATATCGTAGAAGCCCCCCAACTTTTTCATCCCTTTCAAAAAGCGTAACCAGGTGTCCTGCCCTGTTCAACTGTTGGGCCGCTGCAAGACCGGCAGGTCCCGATCCAATTACGGCAACTGTTTTTCCAGTCCTGTTAACGGGAGGTTTTGCTACTACCCAACCTTTTTTAAAAGCGGTTTCGGCTATGTTTTTCTCTATGTTCTCTATGCTTACCGGATCTTCATTAATGCCCAGTACACAGGCTTCCTCGCAGGGAGCTGGACATAGCCTGCCGGTGAATTCCGGGAAGTTGTTGGTGGAGTGCAATATTTCCGCCGCTTTTTCCCATTTGCCAAGGTAGACTGCGTCATTAAAATCGGGTATAAGGTTCCCTAAAGGACACCCGCTGTGACAAAACGGAATGCCACAGTCCATACATCTGGCACCTTGGTCCTTTAACTCCTTTTCCTTCATTGGAAGCGTAAATTCCTTGTAGTTTTTTACCCTATCCTCTACGGGAGCATATTCTTCTACCTTTCTATCGAATTCCAAAAATCCTGTTATCTTTCCCATATTTCGATTATATCGTTTCTAATTTTTCTTTTTCCAAACGTATCAATGCCTGCTTGTATTCTTCAGGGAAGACCCTGATGAACTTTGGGAGGCAATCTTCCCAATTTTCCAAGATCCTTTGTGCTATTGGGCTAAGAGTGGCATTGTAGTGATTTTCTATAAGGCCTTTTAATTCGGCTATATCATTATCGTCCTCTACCCTTAAGAGGTTTAAGGATTCGGCATTACAGTTTTTTCTAAAGGTATTTTTTTCATCAAAGATATAGGCAATACCTCCACTCATTCCGGCACCAAAGTTTCTGCCAACTTCACCAAGGATAACTGCTGTACCACCGGTCATATATTCACAACCGTGGTCACCGATACCTTCTACAACGGCCTGCGCACCTGAATTTCTTACGCAGAACCGTTCCCCGGCCTTTCCGTTTATATAGGCTTCCCCGGAGGTGGCGCCATAAAGCGTTACGTTTCCGGTTATTACGTTTTCCTCTGGTTTTAAAGTGGACTTGTAGGGTACTTTTATAATCAGCTTGGCCCCGGAAAGACCTTTTCCTAAATAGTCGTTGGTGTTCCCGTTGACGATCATGGTAAGGCCTTTGGTGGCAAATGCACCAAAACTTTGCCCTGCAGAACCTGTAAAATTAAGTTTTAAGGTGTTTTCGGGTAAACCATCCGCACCATAGATCTTTGAAATTTCATTGCTGGTAATAGCTCCAACAGCCCTATCGGTATTATGGATAGGGAAATCCAAAGAGATTTTTTCCTTTCTGAACAAGGCGGGATGCGCCTTTTCCAAAATCTCGAACTCAATGGATTTGTCAATATCGTGTTGCTGTTTCTGGGTGTTGTAGAGCTTGGTTCCTTTGGGCACATCAACCTGATATAAAATTGGCGTAAGGTCTATACCTGCTGCTTTGTAGTGGTCCAAGGCCTTTTTTCGGTCCAGTTTTTGAACTTGCCCTACCATTTCCTCGATGGTCCTAAAGCCTAACTGGGCCATTATTTCCCTAAGTTCTTGGGCCACAAAGTACATATAGTTTACAACGTGCTCCGGCTTGCCTTCAAACTTCTTGCGCAGTTCCGGATTTTGTGTGGCAATACCTACCGGGCAGGTATTTAAATGACATACCCGCATCATAATACATCCTGAAGCTACCAAGGGCGCTGTGGCAAATCCAAACTCTTCTGCTCCCAATAGACAAGCTATTGCAACATCCCTTCCGGTTTTTAACTGGCCATCGCATTCCAGGACGATCCTGTTCCTTAGGTCGTTCAGCACTAAGGTTTGTTGGGCTTCGGCAATTCCTAGTTCCCATGGAAGCCCGGCGTGTTTTAATGAGGTTAACGGGGAGGCCCCTGTACCGCCATCATGGCCGGAAATGAGTACCACGTCCGCCTTTGCTTTGGAGACCCCGGCCGCTACCGTACCCACTCCAACTTCGGAAACCAATTTAACATTGATCCTTGCTTCGCGATTTGCAGATTTCAAATCGAAAATCAATTGGGATAAATCCTCTATAGAGTATATATCATGGTGGGGCGGAGGTGAAATTAACCCTACATATGGCGTGGAATTTCTGGTCTTGGCTATAAACGGATTTACTTTTGGCCCTGGTAATTGTCCGCCTTCCCCTGGTTTGGCCCCTTGTGCCATTTTAATCTGAATCTCCTGGGCGTTGGTCAAATAATTGGAAGTAACTCCAAATCTACCGGAAGCCACCTGCTTTATGGCACTGTTTTTCCAATCTCCCGTTTGGTTCTTGTAAAAACGTTCCGCATCTTCCCCGCCTTCACCGGAATTGCTTTTTCCACCGATCCTGTTCATGGCTATTGCCAAATTTTCATGGGCCTCCTTGCTTATGGATCCATAGGACATTGCACCGGTTTTAAAGCGTTTTACTATTTCTGTCCATGGTTCCACTTCATCCAAGGGAATGGGGTCGTAATTGGAGAACTCAAAAAGTCCGCGTATGGTCATCAAATCCTTGGATTGTTCGTTCACCATTTGGGCAAATTCCTTATAGGATTCCGGTTCGTTGTTTCTGACCGATTTTTGTAGTTTGGCAATACTTAAAGGGTTGAAAAGGTGTTTTTCACCATCCCTTCTCCAACGGTATTGTCCGCCGATTTCCAAATCCAAATTGGCTGCTATTTCCGTGTCCAGGAAAGCTTTGTGATGGCGTTTTGCAATTTCCTTTTCTATTTCATATAGCCCTATACCCTGAATTCTGGTAGGGGTGTTGGGGAAATATTTATCTACGGTCGAGGTGTTTATTCCGATACATTCGAACAATTGGGACCCGCGGTATGAATTTAGGGTAGATATTCCAATTTTGTTCATAACCTTGAGAATGCCCTTGCCTACGGCTTTGTTGTAGTTGTTAATGGCTTCTTCAAAAGTGTATTCGGTAATATCGTGCTCCTCAATTTGTTCCGCAATAATTTCATTGACCAAATAAGGGTTGATGGCACTTGCACCAAACCCAAATAGTAAGGCAAAATGATGTACTTCCCTGGGTTCCGCGGATTCAATAATTACACTTAGTTTGGACCGTTTGCCCAACCTTTGAAGTCCACTGTTTACGAATGAACATGCCAATAGGGCCGGGATAGGGGCTTTTTCCTTGCTCACGTTCCTATCCGATAAAATAATGATGTTGGCACCTTCATCAATAGCCTGTTCTGCCTGGTGTAGAATAGATTCCAAAGCATCTTCAAGGCCATTATGCCCCTTTTCAATGTCATAGAGCATGGCAATGGACACTACCTTATAGTCCGGGCTGGCATCATAATTCTTTATTTTGTCCAGGTCTTCCTTGGATATGACCGGATTCTTAATTTTTAACTTCCGACAATGTAGTTCGGAAAATTCAAAAATATTATGGTCGCTGCCCAAGGTCAGGCTAATGTCCGTAATCAGCTCCTCCCGAATACCATCCAAAGGTGGGTTGGTAACCTGGGCGAACAATTGCTTAAAGTAGTTGTATATTAATTGTGGACGATCGGATAAAATAGCGATGGGCGTATCCGACCCCATGGATCCCAGAGGCTCTTTGGCCGTTTTTCCCATGGGAAGTATAATGGTGTTTATATCTTCCAGGGTATATCCAAATACCGCTTTTCTCTTTTGTACGGTCGCCTCATTTAAGAAAAGGGGACAATCGTTGTAGGGGATATCCCTAAGGTGCACCAAATTCTTGTCCAACCATTCCTTATAGGGATACCTTACCGCAATTTCTTCCTTAATTTCCTCGTCATTGACAATGCGTCCTTCCTCCATATTTACCAAGAACATTTTTCCCGGTTCCAGTCGTCCGTGCAGTTCAATGTTTTCGGGCTCAATTTCTACCACCCCAACTTCGGACGACATAATAACATAACCGTCTTTGGTCACCGAATATCGCGAAGGACGTAATCCATTCCTGTCCAATACCGCACCAATGTAGTTTCCATCGGTAAAAGGGATGGACGCAGGCCCGTCCCATGGTTCCATTAAACAGGAATGGTATTCGTAGAATGCCTTTTTTGCTTCGGACATATCATTGTTCTTTTCCCATGCCTCGGGTACTAGGATCATCATCACCTCAGGAAGCGATCTTCCCGTCATTAACAATAGTTCTACAACCATGTCCATGGTAGCGGAATCCGATTTTCCAGGGAGTATTATCGGGATAATGTTTTTTATTTCGTCCCCGAACCAATCACTTTTCATAAGTTCCTCCCTGGAGCGCATTCTTGAAACATTGCCCCTAAGGGTGTTTATTTCCCCGTTGTGGCACATATAGCGGAACGGTTGGGCCAAATCCCAGGTCGGGAAGGTGTTGGTGGAAAAGCGTTGATGTACAAGGGCCAATCGGGTAACCACCCTTGGGTCCATAAGGTCTTTGTAGTAAAGGCTAATATCTTCCGGCATTAAAAGGCCTTTGAAGATTATAATTTTTGTGGAAAGACTAGGAACATAGAAAAATTTGCTTTCCGATAATTTGGAAGCGTTTACGGTATGTTCCGTGACTTTTCTGGCAATGAACAGCTTTAGGTTAAAATGGAAGAAATCCTGTTGGTCATTTTCCCTCGCAACAAATACTTGTTTAACGTAAGGTTCGGTCTCGGCGGCTATTCTTCCGGGAATGGATCTGTTCACGGGAACATCTCTCCATCCCAATAATTTTAAACCTTGTTTTTTAATATTGGTTTCAAAAACCCCTATGCAGTAGTCCCGTTGGTTTTCCTTTTGGGGCAAAAAAACATTGCCCACGGCATAACTACCTGGTTCAGGAAGTTCAAAGTTGCATACGTCCTGAAAAAAATCATGCGGAATATCTATCAGGATTCCGGCACCATCCCCGGTCTTTCCGTCCGAACTTACAGCGCCCCTGTGCTCCAGTCTTTCCAATATTTCCAAAGCCTTATGGATAATGTCGTTCGACTTTTTTCCTTTCAGACTACAAATAAATCCTGCGCCACAGTTATCATGTTCAAATTCCGGTAGGTACAATCCTTGTTTTCTCAGCTTCATAAATTATCATATTTGTTCAAAAATATCAAAATATTTACATTTAATGCAGTGCTATTATAAATAGTAAGAAAGAAATTCAACGTTTATAATTCAACGTTTAAAAAAATGCATATTCTGATATTTGAACCCGTTAAATTGGGATTTCCTCAATATTAGGGTTTGTATATTGATTTTATCCCTGTTATAGGGGAGTTAATAATATAAAATCTATTATTTTAACACTTAACCCTATCAATAAACGGGGGCTATTGTTTATTATTTTTATTTTTTGTGTAATTACCCCGTAAAAATAAGGGGGGTGTATATAAAATATGTATTATTTTTATTTTATAATACTTCGTGAAATTACAATTTTCTGTATTTCCGAAGTGCCTTCGTAGATCTGGGTGATCTTGGCGTCGCGCATCATTCTTTCCACATGGTAGTCCTTTACAAAACCATTGCCGCCATGAATTTGTACCGCTTCCACGGCGGTATCCATAGCTACTTGGGAAGCGTATAGTTTTGCCATTGCTCCCGAAAGATCGTAGTCGTTGCCCTGATCCTTGTCCCAGGCCGCTTTGTAGACCAAATACCTTGCCGCTTCAATTTGGGTATGCATATCCGCAAGTTTAAAGGCTATGGCCTGATGGTTGCTGATTTCGGTGCCAAAAGCCTTTCGTTCTTTGGAATACTTTTTGGCCAGTTCGTACGCGCCGGCTGCAATCCCCAATGCCTGGGCGGCAATTCCTATACGACCGCCGGCTAGGGTCTTCATGGCAAACTTGAAACCAAACCCATCTTCCCCTATCCTATTTTTCTTGGGTACCTTAACATCATTGAAGATCAGGGAGTGGGTGTCGCTTCCCCTAATGCCCAATTTATTTTCCTTGGGACCGATTTCAAAACCCGGCATACCCTTTTCCACGATCAGGGCATTTATGCCCTTATGTCCTTTTGAAATATCGGTCTGGGCAATTACCAAATATATTTCGGCCGAATTTCCATTGGTAATCCAGTTTTTGGTGCCATTTATAACATAATGGTCCCCACGGTCCATGGCCGTTGTTTTTTGGGAAGTGGCATCGCTGCCCGCCTCGGGTTCGGAAAGACAGAACGCCCCAATACTTTGCCCTGTGGACAAACGGGTCAAATATTTTTCTTTTTGTTCTTCGCTGCCATAAGTTTCCAGTCCCCAGCAGACTAGGGAATTGTTGACGGATACGATTACCGAAGCCGAAGCATCCACTTTGGAAAGTTCTTCCATGACCAGCACGTAAGAAATGGTGTCCAGGCCGCTTCCCCCATATTTAGGGGCCACCATCATTCCCAAGAATCCCAGTTCCCCCATTTTCTTTACCTGTTCCGCAGGGAATTTTTGTGCGTCATCCCTTTCTATGACCCCGGGGAGTAGTTCATTTTGGGCAAAATCCTTTGCCGCCTGCTGTATCATCAACTGTTCTTCCGAAAGTGTAAAATCCATTTGTATTAAAAATATATATAGGAACATTACAAATATACGATACGAGTATAGAATGGAATAATAATGGGGGATAAAAACATTAAAACCTAATCTATATTTTTATATTTGTTCGGGTTTATACTTTTTTATCCGTAAAGGAACTTAACGATTATGAGACAACATTAGCTGGGCCGGTACAAAAAAAACCAATGGATGCGCAGAATCTTCTAATAGCAAATGAAGTCAATACATTAATTGTGGGTAACAATGAAAGAGTTATTAAAAAAGTATGAGAACAAGGCCCCCGAAATTGTTTTCCACTGGAAGGACAGGGAAACGGAGGCGGAAGGATGGACAGTGATAAATTCCCTTCGTGGCGGGGCTGCTGGTGGAGGTACCAGAATGAGGGATGGATTGGATATGGACGAAGTCCTGTCCCTTGCGAAAACAATGGAGGTGAAATTTACGGTTTCGGGACCTCCGATCGGGGGTGCAAAGTCCGGTATCAATTTTGATCCGAACGATCCTAGAAAATCCGGGGTGCTTAAAAGGTGGTACCACGCAGTGTCGCCATTGTTGAAAAGTTACTACGGTACCGGAGGGGATCTAAATGTGGATGAAATTCACGAGGTTATCCCCATTACGGAAGATGTGGGGGTCTGGCACCCCCAGGAAGGTGTCTTTAACGGTCATTTTAAACCCACCGAAGCAGACAAGATCAATAGGATAGGTCAGTTGAGATTAGGGGTTGTTAAGGTGTTGGAAGGGGGAGGCTATTCACCTTCGGTAGCCAGAAAATTTACGGTTGCGGATATGGTAACCGGTTTTGGGGTAGCCGAAGCGGTGAAGCATTATTACGATATATATGGAGGCTCTATCAAAGGCAAAAGGGCCATTGTACAGGGTTTTGGCAATGTAGGTTCCGCAGCGGCCTTTTATTTGGCAAAAATGGGGGCGAAAGTGGTAGGGATTATCGATCGGGCCGGAGGTATAATTAAAGAGGATGGATATACCTTGGAGCAGATAAGGACATTTTTTTTAAACAAAAGGGGGAATGAGCTTTTTGCGGATGATAGTATTCCATTTGTTGAAATGAATGAAAAGGTATGGGATTTGCCCGCGGAAATATTTGTCCCTTGCGCCGCTTCAAGGTTAGTGGCCCAAGATCAAGTCTCTAGAATGATCGATGCGGGATTGGAGGTGATAAGTTGCGGGGCCAATGTGCCCTTTGCGGACAAGGAGATATTTTTTGGACCAATAATGGAGTACACGGACGAACGGGTAAGCCTAATTCCCGATTTTATATCCAACTGTGGAATGGCAAGGGTCTTTGCCTATTTTATGGAGGGAAGGGTGGCCATGGATGACGAACTTATTTTTAATGACACTTCAAATACCATTAGAAACGCAATTTTAAATATATTTGATCAAAATAAATCAAAAGTCAATCTCAGTAAAACCGGATTTGAGATTGCTTTGAGACAATTAATTTAAACCAATTTGATAGTATGGAGACCATTATTATTATTTTATTCGTTGCCGGTTACTTGGCAATAACCCTGGAGCATAATCTTAAAATTGATAAATTAATTCCCGCTTTGGCCATGATGGCCCTGTTGTGGGCGGTAATTGCTTTGGCACATATGCCGGTTTTTGAGGTCAATGCCGAGCTCCGGGAGTTGGAGGCGACCCATATAGACGAGATTTTGTTGCATCATCTTGGAAAAACGGCAGAAATATTGGTCTTTCTTCTGGGGGCGATGACCATTGTGGAAATAATAGATTACTTTGATGGCTTTGCAACCATAAAAGGTTTTATAAAAACCAGGAGCAAGAGAAAATTATTGTGGTTGTTCTCCATTTTGGCCTTTATACTTTCCGCTATAATAGATAACCTGACCGCTACCATTGTTTTGATTACCATACTTCAGAAAGTGATCAACGATAGGGAAACAAGGCTTTGGTTTGCCGGTATGATCATCATAGCTGCTAATGCCGGAGGGGCTTGGTCTCCAATAGGGGATGTTACCACTACTATGCTATGGATCGCCAATAAGGTATCTGCCGCCCAATTGATAGAGCACGTCCTTTTGCCCTCTATATTGTGTATGGTAGTGCCCACCTTTATCGCGAGCAGGTATAAGGCATTTTCCGGAAATATCGATACCGATCTGGATGGAGGAGGGCCAAGCAGATCCAAATACGGGGCTACTATGCTTTATTTGGGTTTGGGGGCCATTATATTTGTTCCCTTTTTTAAGACTTTGACCCACTTGCCCCCTTATGTTGGTATGATGCTTTCTTTGGCCGTGGTAGCTACGTTTGCTGAAATATATAGTAGGTCCAAATTCAGTATTTCCAATATTGACGGTGAAAGTGAGGCAGAATCGCATCATAGCCCGGTACATAAATCCCTTTCCAAGATTGAACTGCCAAGCATTCTTTTCTTTTTGGGTATTTTAATGGCCGTGGCCGCCTTGGAGTCATTAGGGATGTTGTTCCATTTTGCCGGGACATTGGATGAGGTAATGCCTATGTTGGGTACGGAGTCCAATGGCGAATTGGTATCGGATTTGGTGGTACTGTTTCTTGGTATAGGGTCGGCGGTAATAGATAATGTGCCACTGGTCGCGGCCAGTATAGGGATGTTCTCGGTAGGGATGGATGATCCCGTTTGGCATTTTATTGCATATTCCGCAGGAACAGGTGGTAGTATGTTGATTATTGGTTCTGCAGCGGGTGTTGTAGCCATGGGAATGGAAAAAATAGATTTCTTTTGGTATCTGAAAAAAGTAGCATGGTTGGCTTTTATAGGATTTGCCGCCGGCGCCATAGGATTTATATTAATCAGAAATTTAGTGTTGAACGCATAATTTAATCGACAAAATACCGTTATTAAGGCAACTTAAATAGAGAAAATATATGTTATTGATACAAGACCTGGCTCAGGAGGCCGGATTAGAGGGAGTGGTATCCGAAGAAAAGACACTTTCCGTAATAGATTTAATAGTAAATGGAGGAACGGGAAGTATCTTGATCATTAGTGTTTTGTTCGTAATGCTTTTTGTGGCACTGTATATTTATTTTGAAAGGATTTTTGCGATCAAGGCTGCTTCGAAGATAGATAGTAATTTTATGAACCAGATACGGGACCATGTTACCAATGGTAAATTGGACGCGGCCAAAATATTGTGTGCCCAAACGGATTCACCGGTAGCCAGGTTAACGGAAAAGGGGATATCCAGAATAGGAAAGCCCTTGGACGATATTAATACCGCCATAGAAAATGCCGGTACCCTGGAGGTATATAAGTTGGAAAAAAATGTGAGTATATTGGCCACTGTTGCGGGAGCGGCGCCCATGATCGGGTTTTTGGGAACCGTAATCGGTATGATTTTGGCATTCCATCAAATGGCAAGCAGTGGCGGGCAGGCTGAAATGGGGTCTTTGGCGTCAGGTATTTATACGGCCATGACCACTACCGTAGCCGGACTTATTGTAGGTATTATAGCGTATATAGGATATAACCATTTGGTGAACAGGACGGATAAGGTAGTGCATAAAATGGAAGCCAATGCAGTGGAATTCTTGGATTTATTGAACGAACCCTTGTAGGAAGGAAGAATCAATGTTTAAAGTTCAAGGTTAAACCGTCAGCAATAAAAGGAAGGTAGGGGTAAGATAAAAGAAAAAAGAAAATTGTATATAATTTTAAATTCTATACTCTATACTCTTTTTCCCTATTTGTTTTCAATAGGATGCAGCCAGGTTCGCGGATATAAACAGAGTTCTTAAAAATGATAAAAGGTGAAATTAAAAGGTAGAAATAAGGTTAGTCCAGATTTTAGCATGTCCTCTATGACGGACATAGTATTCCTATTGCTTATCTTCTTTATGTTGACTGCCAATTCGCCAAATGCATTGGACCTGTTGTTGCCCAAGGCAAAGGGGAAATCTACCAATACCCAAAATGTATCGGTAAGCATCAATAAGAACCTGGAATATTTTGTGAACAACCAAAAGATTAACGGACAATATATAGAAATTGAATTAAAAAAGGCACTGGAAGGACAGGAGAAACCTACTATTATTCTAAGGGCGGAAGAGAGCGTTGCCATTAAAGAGGCGGTGAACGTAATGGATATTGCCAATAGGAATAATTACAAGGTTATTTTGGCAGTGCGACCAAATTAATGTCATTACTGAACACGAGACACGAGAAAAAATCCTTTACACTTACCACAATTCTGTTAAGTGTGCTGTTGCTATTGCTTTTTTATATCGGACTTACCTATATGGATCCTCCGATAGAAAATGGTATTTCGGTAAACTTTGGAACAACCGATTTTGGTAGCGGCAGGGTACAGCCCAAGGAAAGGGTGAAATCGGAACCCCTTAACACTCCCATAAAGGAACCCAAGGTTCAAGAGGAGAAGGTGGAGGAAGTCGTGGAAAAGGTACCCGAGGAACAGGTGGCCAAGGAAAAGCCTGCCGAAAAACTGCTTACCCAGGAAAATGAGGAATCCATAAAAATTGAACAGCAGCGGGAAGCCCAACGCAAGGCGGACGAGGCGGCCAAAAAAGCCGCGGCCGAAGCGGAGCGGGTTGCCAGGGAAAAGAAGGAGGCCGAAGAAAGGGTCAGGAAGGAACAGCAGGCGAAAAAAAGCAAATTGGACGAGCTTATTGGAGGTATAAATAAATCCGAAGGAACTGCTTCCGGAGGGGAAGGTGATGATAATAGGGCCGGGGATAAAGGCCGGCCGGACGGAGATCCTTACGCCACAAGTTATTACGGAAGTCCGGGGTCGGGCAGTGGTACTGGCGGTTACGGGCTTAACGGCAGGTCTTTGGTGGACAAGGGCAAGGTACAACAGGAATGCAACCAGGAAGGTAGGGTAGTGGTGAAGATCATAGTGGATCGAAGCGGTAAGGTGGTCAGTGCTACACCGGGTGTACAGGGAACCACCAATAATGACCCCTGCTTATTGGAGCCTGCCAAGGCAACGGCCTTGTTGCATCGATGGAACGTGGATTCCGAGGCACCTAGCCAACAAGTTGGCTTTGTAGTGGTGAATTTTAAATTGGGGCAATAATTTTTCCCGTAATTTACAAAAACTATTTTCCTTAAGTAATTTTACATTTTTATTTACTTTTTTAATTGGATGATCGGAAGGTATGGCAATTTTCCTATTTTCTAATTTCAACAGACGACACTAAATGACCTATCAGGAAACTTTGGAGTGGATGTTCGCACAACTGCCCATGTACCAACAAAAGGGAATTTCCGCTTTTAAGGGCAAGTTGGACAATATACAGGCGTTCTCCGCATATTTGGGCCATCCCGAACGAAAATTTAAAAGTATACATGTGGCGGGCACCAACGGAAAAGGGTCCAGTAGCCATATGTTGGCCTCTATTTTACAGGAGGCCGGTTATAGGGTAGGCTTGTACACCTCTCCCCATTTAAAGGATTTTCGGGAACGTATCAGGATCAATGGAAAACCGGTAGGCAAAAAATTCGTAGTCGATTTTATAAAGAAAAACAAACTATTTTTTGAGGCACATGAGCTTTCATTTTTCGAAATGACAGTGGGAATGGCCTTTCGGTATTTTGAAAGGGAAAAAATTGATATAGCTATTGTAGAGGTTGGATTGGGAGGCCGTTTGGATTCTACCAATATAATAATCCCCGAAGTGTCGTTAATAACGAATATTGGGTATGACCATGTGGAGACGTTGGGCGATACCATTGCCAAAATAGCCTTTGAGAAGGCGGGCATCATTAAACCTGGGGTCCCTGTGGTCATAAGTGAACTTCAGGAGGAGACGGCTACTGTATTCACCAAAATAGCTAAGGAAAGAGGTGCTAGGATCAGTTTTGCGGGAGAGGTGGTCCCCGGGATATATAAAACATCTTTGTTGGGGAGTTATCAGGCCAAAAATGTTAAGGGCGTTGTTGCCGCCATTAGGGAATTAAAGGGTTTTCATATAGAGGAGAAGCATATTGTGGATGGTCTGTTGAATGTTTCGGTCAATACGGGATTGCTGGGAAGATGGCAATATATTGGTAAAAACCCCACTGTTGTTTGTGACACGGCCCACAATACGGAAGGTCTGACCATTGTTTTGGATCAAATAGGCCAACAGGAATATACGGCGCTACATTTGGTCATCGGATTTGTAAAGGACAAGAATTTGGAACAGATTCTACCCCTTTTTCCAAAAAACGCCCATTATTATTTTTGCAGGCCCAATATACCCAGGGGCCTGGATGAGCATGTCCTAAAGGCCAGGGCCCTGGAATTTGGCTTGATAGGCAATGCTTATGCTTCTGTGAATAAAGCGGTTAATGCCGCTTTGGGCGCTGCGGATAAAACCGATTTTGTGTTTGTGGGGGGCAGTACTTTTGTGGTTGCGGAAATCGTATAAATTTTTCTATTTTTTCCTTTGGGGAAATTAAAAACTATTCTATATTTGCACTCGCTTCTGGAAAAATCGGGAAGCGTTTTTAATACGGATTATTAGGGCTCTTAGCTCAGCTGGTTCAGAGCACCTGCCTTACAAGCAGGGGGTCACTGGTTCGAACCCAGTAGGGCCCACA
>CBFGWQ010000097.1:0-14051 GCA_965652575.1 uncultured Arenibacter sp.
GGAAATCTTGGGAAGATAGATATTGGAATTGAGATATTAGATACTAGATGTTAGAATTGAGACAAATAGACTTTGAACCTTGAACCTTGAACTTTGAGCCGGAACCCCCTGCCTACTGCTACTGCCCACTACCAGCTTCTATAAAAAGGCCTCGACTCCGCCCCATCTGCATTAATACACACTCCTAACCTCACTAAAAAAAGGGACAAACCTTCCCCAATGGGAGGGAATTTGTTTGGGGAGATTAAATAATTTATACCTAGGAATTATTCCCCCTCCTTGGAAGTGCCTGTCCCGCTTTTGGGCGGGAGGGCTAGGGGGAGGAGTGACGGGAGGATACGAGCGTGACGCTCGCGCCAACAGGGATGTTAGACGTTAGGTGCTAGAAAAAACTAGAAACCTGAAACATTTTCCCTGCCTACTGCCACTACCCACTGAAGACTATTTAATCTCAGTACTCAATACTATGTGCCCGATACTAAAGGTACGTAACTTTGAACCTTGAACTTTCAAACACACTATTGTATTCCTTTGTCAATTAAATACGATGTTCTATCAACCTAAAGTCCTTGTTCGTATAATAAATCTTGGTTGCCTATGACAAATGAATATCTTGACATACAACAATAACCAACCAAAAAAACTGCTACAATGAAAGTATTGCTTAATATGATAAACCGTATTTATGGGGATAAAGCTTTGATCCCCTATAAAAAATACGCCTTTCCCCATGGTATTGCTATCGGATTAACGCTATTCATGGCGAATTATGTACAGGGGCAGACCCCGACCGATGCCCTGATGATGCCCTCCAAGAACATATGTATCCTATTAAGTTACGATGCCGGTCAATTTGATCGGTATTGGGAAGGGGATTATTTAAGGAAAAACGAAACCATTGCCACCGTACACCGTACTACGATTATGCCAATGGCCGCCATTGGCATACTTGATGAGCTTAACCTTTATGTTGGACTGCCCTATGTAAAAACAAAATCGTCCCAACCCAATGGTGGTAAATTTGAAGGGGCAAAAGGGTTTCAGGATATTGTATTGGCATTAAAATACAAAGCCTTGGAAAAACCTTTGGGCAGCGGTAATTTATCCTTATTCACTACAGTGGGATATTCTACGCCGGCCACCAATTATCTGTCGGATTATATGCCATATAGTCTCGGCTTCGGCGCTCCTGAGCTGGCATTACGGGGCATTGCCAAATATCAACTTAAAAGCGGCCTGTTTGTAAGGGGTATGTTGGCCCATCTTTGGAGGGGCTATACCGAGGCAGAGCGCGACTATTATTACAACAACGGAAGTTATTATACCTCGTTGATGGACGTGCCCAACGCCTGGAATTTTGAAGGGGTCATCGGGGCCTGGTTTTTTGATAACGACCTTAAATTGGAATTCAACTATGTGGGATTAAAATCAACAAGCGGAGACAATATAAGGGCCTATAATGCTGCACAGCCTACAAACCAGGTGAAATTTGATCGAATCGGTGTGGCTGTACAATACTATTTTCCTACCATTAAGGGGTTGGGCGTGGTTGCATACCACAGTAGGGTCGTAAACGGGCTCAATACGGCAAAATTCAGTAACACCGGAGTGGGGTTGACCTACCAATTCAATTTTATTAAAAACAAAAATCAAGAACAAGATGCACAATAAACTATCTATAGCACTATTTTTCATTGTAAGTCTTCTGGGGTTTATTTCATGTGAAAAAGAACTGCCTACTTATTTGGAATATAAGGAATATTCATTTTCAGGTACAGATGAAAATGGCGGGGATTGGCAGCCTATTTTGATCGGTCAGGCTTCCGATATAATTATAGGGGCACCGGAAGATCCTTCCTCCGATGGTTATGGATCGGAACTTTCCGCTGTAAAGGAGGCAATGGGCCAGATCAATACTTCACAAAAAAAGGCTTTGGCCTACTGGACCAGTAATCCTGTTGTTAGATGGAATGAAATAGCCTTGGAACTTATCGCCAAGTATAACCTGATTCCCGGACCAAATGATGATGGTTCCTATACGTTGCCCAATCCAAGTAATCCCGACGGACCGCCTGCCTTTCCATTTGCACATCCACCTTATGCCAGTAGGGCACTTGCCTATCTTTCCGTGGCGCAGTTCGATGGATTGATTTCCGCATGGCATTATAAATATTTGTACAATAGGGCCGCTCCATACCAACAAGATGGCGCTATCGCCTATGCCTATGAACCAAACGACATTCCTTCGTATCCATCGGACGGAGCAGTTTTGGCAAGGGTGTCCAAGATAGTGCTTTCTGCCATGTTTCCTTTGGAGAAGGAATATTTACAAAAAATGGAGGACGAACATTTGGAAAGTCTTTTACTTTCGGGAGGAAGTGTTGCCAGTGATATTACCGCAGGGACCCACATAGGCGATGAAATTTCAGGGTTGGCATTGGCACGGGCGGCCAATGATGGTATGAAGAATGCGCAAACACCTAAAGCGGTTTCCGACTCCATAAAGGCGGCGGCCTTTGAACGCTTTGGTTGGCAGTGGGAAAATCTTGAGCTGCCTACAAGACCTGTGGGACTTACACCATTGTTCGGAAAAGTGAGGATGTGGAATGTTGCCAATGTGGAAGATGTACGCCCCATTCCACCACCTGCATTGGATTCCGAGGAATATTTTAGGGATGTGGCCATTTTAAAGGACCATGCCGATAATATGACCGAAGAAAAAAGGAGAATTGCCAATTTTTGGCAGGATGGACTGGGCACTTATACCCCTCCGGGGCATTGGAATCGTTTTGCCAACGAATTTATTGTCGAAAACAAGATGAACCCGCTACGCTCGGCCAGGACAATGGCCTATTTGAACATGGCCATTATGGATGCCGGTATCAGTTGTTGGGATGCAAAATATTATTACCACTATCCCAGGCCCATACAGACCATAGATGGTTTTAGGACCATTGCAGGTACCCCCAATTTTCCAAGCTATACCTCGGGCCACAGTGTTTTTTCCGCAGCGGCATCGGAAGTGTTGGCGTATATTTTTCCGGAAAAAGCGGCCTTAGTGCGCGGTTGGGCCGAGGAAGCGGCCATTTCAAGGGTGTACGGTGGTATCCATTGGACTTTTGACGCAACGGTAGGGACCGACCAGGGTAGGGAGGTGGCTAAATTTACCATCGATGTCGCTAAATTGGACGGTGCCAATTAGAAAACATTTAAAATTTTGGAAAATTATTTGCAGAAATATTTAGATGGAAACCATATCCAGATATTTAAAAAAATTAATACTAATGTTGCAATTAAAAAAACGGACCAAGTTTTTATGTTTCGCTTTACTTTTAATCCAGGTACAGGTATTCGCTCAGATTTCGGTAACGGGAAAAGTCAATGACGGGGCAAGTAACGAGCCTTTGGTAGGGGCCCAAATTGTACTGGAAACGGGAGCTGGGGGAGTTACGGATAAAAATGGCAATTTTTCACTTACTTTAAGGGAAGGCAACTATTCCGGTGTAATCAATTATTTGGGCTATGAGAAAAAAGAGATCATTATCAATACCCAAAATCCGGATCTGGGCACTATAGCACTTCAATTGAGCAATACTACCTTGGACGAGGTCATTGTAAGCGCGTCTTCAAAAAGTTTTAAGGATGGGTTCAAGGGAAGTAACTTCCGCCTTACTCCAATTGCCCTTAAAAATAGTAACCCACTGAGTACCGAAGAAGTGCTCAGAACCATTCCCGGAGTGAATATAGTTGGGGATATGGGGCTGTCCAACCGTCCCAATATCAGTATCCGGGGTTCCTGGGGCAGGCGTTCCAAAAAAGTATTGCTCATGGAAGACGGTACCCCGTCGGCACCGGCACCGTACATTGCACCGGGAGCCTATTACAATCCTGTAAGCGATCGTATTACCGCCATTGAAGTATACAAAGGGGCGGATATGCTCCGGTACGGCCCTAACAATATGTACGGGGCTATCAACTATATTACCGCCCTGCCTCCGCAAAGACCTGAATTGAGAGTGAAGCTGATAGGGGGACAACGCAATTATAGAACGGGTTTGATTTCATATGGGGGTACCTGGAACAACTTAGGGGCATTGGTGGAAGGAGTATATAAGGAGTTTGATGGATTTACCGATAATTCATCGGTGCGGATATTGAATTTGAACGCTAAAGTATTTGCCAAACTTTCGGAGAACCAATCCCTTTATTTTAAAGTAAGTGGTCAATCGGAAGATAACCAGGCCTCATTGAGTTCACAGACCCCCTTTACCTTTGATACGGATCCTACCCAGAACCCTTTGGATGCCGACCAGTTTACCATGAGAAGGTATGGCTTGGATATTATCCACAAATGGTTGCCCTCAAAAAATATGAGCTTTACTTCAAAAGTGTACGCGAGCGACTTTGAGCGCGATTGGTGGCGGCAGACAACCGCCAAAGTTAAGGCCTCCGAAGTGCGAAATTATGTTGGGGATGTTATTTTTAACGACCGTTATAATTATTTGAACGGTAGCACTTTTGGGGAGGAAGACTATGTTATTGTTGGTAGAATAAACAATGGGCGGGAAAGCACTACGGACAGTCGGTGGACCTATACCGTATCCGGTATCAAGGAGACCATGGACTACCAATGGAAGGCATTTGAAGAAGAACATCACTTGGAGGCCAGTGTCAATTTGCACCGTGAGACATTCAAGGACCGTTTGCTTGTTGCGGAGAACAGCCGTTGGGCAAGGAACGGACTTGCCACTATCGATCTGTGGTATCGTCTTTGGTCCGCCAATGGGTTTGTACGGAACGAATTCAATATTGGGAAATGGGGAATTACCCCCATCCTTCGCTTTGAACATGTAGATATGTACCGTCAGGATCTGATTGCCGTGGGGCAAAATCCTAACATTAACAGTACCGAAGAAGGTCGGGAACCCAATGTGTACACCCAGTTCCTGCCGGGTATTACCTTGGAATATGAAACAAATTACGGTGAACTCTATGGGAGTATTTATGAAGGAATGATAGCCCCCTCCAAAGTATTTGGATTTTTGGTGGAACAGGACGGTGTGGTAACCAATCCGCTTGCCGGGCAAAGTATAAATATTGATCCGGAACTGAGCTGGAACAGGGAAATAGGATGGCGTGGAAGTGTTTTTAACAATCGTCTGGATGGCCAGCTTACGTATTTTAACAATACTAGCCGTAATTTCTATGCCGGCGGAAGAAATGAGGTTTTTCAGGAGTTGGGAAAAATAAATGTCCAGGGTATTGAAGCGGCTTTGGGCATTGAATTACTGGACAATGACCAACATCGGCTAAGATTTATTGGGAATATCAATCTTATGGGGTCTAAAGTATTGGCCGGTAGATTGGAGGATAAAGACCTCTTTTCGCAGGTAGTCCACAGCTCGGCCACCCAAAATGAATACATCAATACGGTCAACGCCAATAGAAATGCCTATGAAGTATATGTATCGGACGGTGCAGGCGGTGAAACCCTGTTAACGGATCGGACCATTGAATCCTCTTCTTTCCAGAACATTACAAAAAGCGTTATCCGGTTTGGGGATCAAGGTATAGTGGATGCAGAGGCTCCTTACACACCAAGGAGTACTGTCAATATAGGATTGAATTACGATTATAAAAAATTATCATTGGGATTAAGTGGTAATTTTGTAAGTGCCCAATTTACTGAATTTCATAATTTCAGTAATGAATCGGCAGATGGTGCCATCGGCAAACTGCCTGCCTACCAAACTTTTGATGCTTTTGTGAACTATGATTTTGTTCTTGGTGGGCATGTTCATATGAACGCTTTTGTCAACGGCAAAAATATTACCGATGAGGTGTATAGGGCCTCCCGTTTAAACCGTGCCACTTCGGGTATATTTGGCGGTGGTTTTCGTCAACTTATTTTTGGGGTCAACATAAGGATATAGCCCCCAAAACATTACATAAATAATGCGTATATTCTATCCGTCGGGCCAGAATTAAACTGTAGCTTTTGCTTCTCATATGGAGATTTTCAATATTATGGAGGTATATCGAAAAACGGGGCAGGTTACTCAATAACTGAGATTTAAACCTGTCTGCCACAGGAAGGTGCTCCAACGCCTGTCCGACAAAGGAAAGTATGCTCCGGGGTAGTTTGCTATCCAGGCATTTATGGTATTAAATATCCAATTATATTATTTCAAAGATCAAACGGGAATGGATACATTGATCAAAGGGGAACGGATACATTGTTGTCCACCTTTTATAGGTGTAAAGGGCTTGGTCGTAAACTTCGTTTTTATGGGCGGCATGTTTTTTGTATATTATTTATTTTCATGATAATATGTTCAATGATATCCAATCTCTCTTCCAATTTTAAACGGACATTATTTTTTTTCTTAAGATCATGGTCCGTTAAGACAATATGTACATGGGGTTCGACGTCTATGTTCTTCAGGCATTCTTTGGCACATTGAAGGGGACATCCGTCAACTACAATTATTGGCCTGTTGGACCTGGCCTTTTTAACAAGTGATTTAACTTTTCCACCTACTCCGGCTATGCAGGACATTTCGGCGATACCATCGGAATTGATTTTTATGGCAATATCGTTTGCCAATTGGGCCACATTGCTACAACCGGAACAGGAATAAATAAATGGTAGATTATTTTTCTTTTGATTTTCCATTATCAGTACCTTATATTAAATATTATTGGTTATAATTCATAGTAGATTCTTAAAGGGATTATCCGTATTTATTTGGGCATTGTCCAAATTATAATAGCCGCCCTTGTTTTGTTTTCGTTCCAGGGATTGATGAATAATCAAATGGGCTACGTTCACCATATTTCTCAATTCACAGAGCCTGGTGTTTATTTTTGTGTTCTTATAAAGTTCCTCCACCTCTTTGTAGATCAGATCAAGATGTCGGGCAGCTTTTGTCAATCGACTATTGCTGCGAACAATGCCCACATAATCCTTCATAAGGTGCTGCAGCCGTTCCAAGTTGTGTTGGATCAGGATATATTCTTTGGGAATACTTGTTCCCTCATCGTTCCATTCGGGAATATTCGTTCCATTGGGATCTAACGGATGTGTGGCGTGGTATTCAAAAATATTATGTGCGTAAACCAAGGCTTCCAATAAGGAGTTGGAGGCCAGTCTGTTGGCTCCGTGCAATCCCGTTCTTGAACACTCGCCGCAGGCAAAAAGGTTGGCCACCGTGGTCTGTCCGTTCTTATCCACAACGATACCGCCACATAGGTAATGCGAAGCCGGAACAACAGGGATCCAGTCTTTTTCAATATCAATATGATGGGTTAAACATTCTTGGTAAATATTTGGAAAATGATTTTTGAAATCTGCAATATCCAAGTGGGTGCAATCCAAGAAGACCATTTTGTCCCCTGATTTTTTCAGCTCGGCGTCAATGCATTGGGATACGATATCCCTGGATGCCAATTCCGCCCTTTCGTCATAGTCGGGCATAAATCTATGGCCTTTTTTGTTTCGCAGCACAGCACCGAAGCCCCTTACCGCTTCGGAAATTAGAAATGAGCGCCCATCCGTGTTGTTGTACAGGGCAGTTGGGTGAAATTGAACAAATTCCATATCCCTAATTTCGGCTTTGGCCCTATAGGCCATGGCTATACCGTCTCCCGTAGCTACTGTAGGATTGGTGGTATGACCGTATATTCTGCCAATGCCACCTGATGCCAATACCGTTCTATCTGCCTTGATCGTAATGATGTTTCCCGTTCTTTGATCCATGACATAAGTCCCGTAGCAGCTAATTTTTTTCGTATCCGAAAATCCAAGTTGATGTTCCGTAATCAGATCCAGGGCAAAATGATGGGGCAAAACAGTGATATTTGGCAAATTATGGACTTGTTGCAATAATACCCGTTCCACTTCTAGGCCGGTAATATCCTTATGGTGTACAACACGGTATCCCGAATGTCCACCTTCCAGTCCCAGATCCAGTTTACCGGATTCATCTACATCAAAATTGGCCCCCCAACGTATTAAATCTTTAAGCCGTTTCGGACCCTCTACAATGACCATTTTTACTACGGCCTCATCACATAATCCGTCTCCCGCCAATAAAGTATCCTCTATATGGTTCCGAAAGGAGTCTTCTTCCAGGTCCGTCACTACGGCAACACCGCCCTGTGCATATTTGGTATTGGACTCCTGTTCACCGGCCTTCGTGATTATGGTTACGGCCTTATCGGGAAATCTTGTGGCAATTTTTACGGCGTAGGTCAATCCTGCAACTCCCGAGCCTATAACTAGATAATTAGTGCATACCATTTTATTTCGATAAGTCCAACATTCTTTGAATAGGTAGTAGGGCGCGTAACCTGATGTCTTCCCGAACTTCAATATGTGGTCTTTCATTCAAGAGGCAATCATATATTTTTTGAAGGGTATTTACTTTCATAAAGGCACATTCACTACAGGCACAGGTATTGTCTTCCTCTACAGGGGCCGGGATAAGAACGGTAGAAGGGACCTCTAGTTGCATTTTGTGCAATATGCCCGCTTCCGTGGCCACAATGTACTGTTCCCCGGGATAGGTCTTTACATGATTTATCATACCTGCAGTGGAACCAATATAGCTGGCAAGTTCCAGGATGTGTTCCTCGGATTCGGGATGGGCAATTATTTTCGATTGGGGATAGATCTTATAGAGAGCCAATAATTTATCCATGGAAAAAGCTTCGTGCACTACACAGGAACCATTCCAAAGCAGTAGATCCCTTCCCGTTTTTTTACTAATGTAACGACCCAGATTTTTGTCGGGGGCAAAAATAATCGGTCTGTCCTTAGGTACCGATTCCACTATTTTTAGGGCATTAGAGGAAGTACAGACAATGTCGCTCATGGCTTTTATTTCTGCCGAGCAATTAATATAGGTAATGACCAGATGCTCCGGGTGCGATTTTATGAATCTTGAAAAAGAATCGGGCGGACAGGAATCGGCCAAGGAACAGCCGGCATTTAAGTCGGGCAACAGTACTTTTTTAGTTGGATTTAGGATTTTTGCAGTCTCGGCCATAAAATGTACCCCGGCAAATACAATTATTGAAGCATCGGTATCCGCTGCCTTTTGTGAAAGTCCCAAACTATCACCAACGTAATCGGCTATTTTTTGTATTTCGTCACGTTGGTAGTAGTGTGCGAGAATTATAGCATTTTTTTTACGTTTCAGTGTATTGATGCCCTCTATTAAATCCATATGGCCAAAAGTAATTTTGCGTCGAAAAAGGTAGGTCCATGGATTAAGCCAGAAAATGATAAATGTCATTGAAATTCATAATAATCCCCAAAAGAATAATTATCGGAACCGTTTCTCTGCCAATATCTATCCTCTTTTATGGATAATGAAGTCTATACGTGGAAAATAATCCTGTAATGATTATACGTTGATTTTATTTTTAGAAGGATCAAAAGCGGTCCTATTGTTGATCTTCCGTCCCCAATAATCCAACTACTTAATTTATGAATTGGTGGTTCATTATGTTAACATAAATATTTTTATTTAAAAACATTAACTATTTATTGTTTATCAATAAAAAATAAATATATTTGTAGGCTAATAAAATTTATGTACCCATTATGAAATGAGCATGACCAAAATTTGGTCGCCAGCCCCGAAAGATTCATTCTGGCGGGCAAACCTAAATAAAGATATGCGAATTACATATGACCAATTAAAAACAAATAAAAATAAACAGATGAAATGAGCATAAACAAATTTAATTTTTTGCATATCCACCGAAATCGAAGATTCACGAACACCTAAAAATAAAAAGCAGGGATTTGTGAGTAAATAATTAAATTTTTTGTGCGAAAGCACAGCGGTTGATCTATGCAGAAAATTTTTATTATACTCATTTTCAGATTAATAAAAATTTTTAAATAGATGAAAAAAACTTCAATACTATTTCTTCGGGCAGTCCTTGTGCTTATCGGTATGGTGGCACTTTTTATTTTGATTCGGTTTCCGTTGACCGAGGGTAGGGCGGTCGGCTTGGATCTGCCCAGTATTTATTTGGATCCCTTTATCATATATGGATATATATCGTCGATCGCTTTTTTTGTAGCCCTGTACAAAGCATTCAAATTACTTGGGTATATCGCACGGGATAAATTATTTACCTTAGACTCTATAAGGACTTTAAGAAGTATAAAATATTGTGCCATCATATTGAGCGTTTTAATTTTGATTGCAGGATTGTTTATAAGGATATTTCATGACCCCGAAGATGATGCTGCCGGTTTTCTTGCCATGTGTATCATAACCATTTTTATTTCCATCACCGTGGCCATTGCAGTGGCAGTACTTGAAAGAATATTGCGGAATGCCGTTGATATGAAATCTGAAAATGACCTAACAATTTAAGCTATGCCGATTATTGTGAACTTGGATGTGATGATGGCAAAGCGAAAAATGTCGCTCAACGAACTGTCGGACAAAGTGGGACTCACCCTATCCAACCTTTCTATTTTAAAAACGGGAAAGGCAAAGGCCATACGTTTTACTACTTTGGAAGCGGTCTGCAGTGTGTTGGAATGTCAACCGGGAGATATATTGGAATATGTTGGTGACGAAGAAGGATCTACCAACGGCCAACAGTTGTAACCGTTGTACCTCCTTTAATATGAATAATTCCCCGACGGCTCTGCCTCGGGTCTGTCTGTCGGCGAGGCAGGGTTTCCGATCATACCTCCCCTTGGGGGAGGTTGAATATTCCGACGGCGTGGGCATCACACCCGTACCTTCTATTTGTTTGGGCTTTTCTAACCGCCAGGCGGGCCATGTATCACTTCTATCCTCCCATTTTTTCGTACACTAAGCAAAAATCCCTAAATTGGAAGAAATAAAAGGGATTAAATCTCCAATGGCATTTTGTAAATGAAGTACCGGTATGCCAAAGTATGACGGGGAGTCAAAGCATACTGTGTCCTTGTATTGCAATATTTAATCCTTTTGAAGTACTTACAGTTGAAAACCGGACAATCCGGAATAGAAAATGAACAACCTAAAAGACCTAAATATAGAAAAGGAGATTTTGCCATTGTTCGACTATTCCCTGAATATGTTCGCGAAGAAAAAAATTCTTGAAATTCTAAAGGAACCATTGCAATCGGTCCAGGAGATTGTCCAGCGGCAGAACATTCTAAAGGGTTTTACCGAAAACAGCAAAATATTAAAAGATTATTCCTATACCGTTTTATATTTGAACGAAGTACATTACTTTCTAAACGACGAAGTATTGGAAGACTTATCGGATAAGAAACTGAAATACAGATTATTTGCCTCCAAACATTTAAAAGCCAGATATAGAAGCAAATTCAACCAGTTGATTTTATTTTTCCATCGCTTGGAATCAAAATATTTTACGAGATTGGATTTGAATTCATTCCCAGAAGATTATTCGTCGAACATTAAACGAATTTTACAGTTTCTCTCTGTATTTGAGCTTGGGAAATACGAATATATTGTCAGGGAAAAAAGATTAAAGGACAAGCATATATTCGAACTGGCCCAGAAAATCAATAAGCTTAAAAGAGAGGAAACGATAAAGCTCTTTTGGGAGGATTTATTTCTGTTTGAGGCATATTTGTCAATAAATTTGGGGATTCTAAAAAATAATTTAACTTTTCCCGATTTTACCAATGATCGTATTAAACTTACTGAATTTTATCATCCTTTAATTCATAAGCCCGTCAAGAATAATTTTGAGACCACAAGTAATGTAATAGTTTTGAATGGGCCCAATATGTCCGGAAAGTCCACTTTTCTCAAAGCGGTTGGACTATGTGTCTATTTTGGACATTTGGGAATAGGGGTGCCTGCATCTTCTTCGCAAATTCCCTTTTTTCACCATTTTTCCATAGAAATCAATCGAAGGGACGATATATTAAACGGTTATAGTCATTTTATGACCGAGGTCTTGAACCTTAAAAACGTGGTAGGTCAGGTAGCAGAAGGAAAAAGGTGTTTTGCTATTTTTGATGAACTTTTTAGCGGTACCAATGTTGAGGATGGTTTTGAAATTTGTAAAACAACAATAAACGGATTAAGTAAATTTAGCAACTCATTTTTTTTAATTTCCACCCACATACAAGAATTGAGGGCCGTTTCAAACAGACAAATAGCAAATTACTATATTGATTGTGAATTAATTGAAGATAGGCCGACATTTACTTATTTGTTAAAAAAAGGTTGGTCCGATATTAAAGTGGGAAGAATTTTATTCGACAAAGTAGGATTGAACAAAATGCTGGAATAAAAGGCGGTATGCAATAAGATGTGGCAATTAACAAACAAAATCAAACCCGCATAGTGTTTTTTACGTTTCGAAGGGTATAACATAAGTATAATATAGGGACAACAATTTTGGAGCATGGGAATTATTGCCCTATATTTGCCGCTTCTTAAAATGGACAAAACCGGATCAACATATCAATACCTATTGCCAGTGGCGACCCCGCCATGATTCTTTTGTCCTAGGATCTGATAGGATCACTCTTCTATTTATTTAATTTTTCACTTTTTTTGGATAACCTCAAATGCCCCCGATAGGGCCAATACCATATTTTCAATAATGAAGCAATATTTAAAACTGTTTGATTTTTCACAAAAAGTAAATTACAGAACTGAGGTCCTTTCGGGCCTTACCGTGGCCCTGGCATTGGTGCCCGAAGCAGTGGCCTTCGCAATGATCGCGGGCCTGCCCCCATTGGTAGGGCTGTATGCCGCCTTTGTTATGGGCTTGGTGACTTCCATCTTGGGCGGAAGGCCGGGAATGATTTCAGGGGCTACCGGTGCCGTCGCGGTCGTTATAGTGGTCCTGGCGAAAAGCCATGGGGTGGAATATGTGTTCGCCACCGTGGTGCTGGCAGGCATCATCCAAATTCTTGCCGGTGCCTTGAGACTGGGGACCTTGATGCGCCTGGTACCCTTGCCCGTAGTATATGGTTTTGTGAACGGTCTGGCCATCATCATCTTCATGTCCCAATTGGACCAGTTCAAGGATGTCTCCGGTAATTGGCTAACGGGCAGTGCACTATATGTAATTCTGGGCCTTGTGCTTTTAACGATGCTCATCATCTGGGGGCTGCCTAAGATCACCAAGGCCGTTCCGGCATCATTGGCCGCAATATTGGTGGTCTTTGGGGTTGTGGTAGCTTTAGGGATAGACACCAAAACCGTTGGGGATATCGCTTCCATAGAAGGAGGGTTCCCCCCGTTCCATATTCCTGAAATTCCCTTTACATGGGAAACCCTCAAACTCATTTTTCCCTATTCTGCCATTGTGGCCGGGGTGGGATTGATAGAAAGCCTGCTGACCTTGGAACTTATCGATGAGATTACGGAAACCAGGGGCCGGACCAATAAGGAAGCCGCTGCCCAGGGGGTGGCCAATATTACTTCCGGATTGTTCTCGGGGATGGGCGGTTGTGCCATGTTGGGCCAGAGCCTGATCAATATTTCCAATGGTGCCCGTGCACGCCTGTCCGGAATTGTTGCCGCGGTTACCTTGCTGCTCTTTATCATGTTCGGAGCGGGAATTATTGAGAAAGTGCCCATGGCGGCCTTGACAGGGCTGATGATCATGGTGGCCATAGGAACGTTTGAATGGATAAGCTTTAAGGTGCTGGATAAATACCCCAAATCGGATATCATCGTCATGATCGTTGTAATACTGGTAACGGTATTTTTGCACAATCTGGCCCTTGCCGTTTTAATAGGGGTCGTAATATCGGCATTGGTGTATTCCTGGGGCAATGCCAAACGCATCCGTGCCAGAAAGCGGATTGATGAAAAGGGCGTTAAACATTATGAAATTTATGGCCCCCTCTTCTTTGGTTCCATCAAAATGTTCAATGAAAAATTCGATGTGCCCAACGATCCCCGGGAAATCATCATCGACTTCAGGGAAAGCCGTATCGTGGATATGTCGGCCATTGAAGCGGTGAACAAGCTTACCGAGAGGTACCACAAAGTGGGCAAAAAGGTGTATATTACCAATCTATCGAGCAGCAGCCA
>CBFGWQ010000098.1:0-13818 GCA_965652575.1 uncultured Arenibacter sp.
GTCAAAACCAGTCGGCCCCTTCAATGGGATAGGTACGCCTTGGCGTACCGTAATTTAACCTGCCGGCAGGCAGGTTGAATCCCGCCATCGGGGGGATATTTTTAACCTATCCAATCATAGGATAAGGCAGGTCAAATCCCGTCCTTAACGGAACCTTGTTCTCCCATCTTTTTTTTCAATGAACTATTTAATCGTTTCTTGGGCGTTCCTTTTTTTGATACCTACAAGGTTTTGAAAACCTTGCAGGAAAAAAAGGTCGGGCTATCGGCTATATTTTTTTGTTTCTTCCCGAACACGGTCCGGAAAAACCAAAAAAGATGCCGCCTCTATCCCTAACGCGGTCGCCAAAGGTACTCCAAAAAGTATTCCAAAAAAAGTTTTGTTTGTCATCTTGTCAGTTGTTATATTTATAACTATTATGAAACATATAGTTGTAAAAATATATTTATGAAATTTGGGATCATAAGGGAACGGAAAAATCCGCCCGATCGTCGGGTAGTACTAACACCCGATGCCTGCGTACAGATCGTTGCCAAATTCAAGGAAGCCAAAATACGGGTAGAGCCTTCCCCAAATAGGATCTTTACCGATGGTGAGTATAGGGAACAGGGGATGGAAGTGACCGGGGATATGGAAAATTGCGACGTGCTTATCGGGGTAAAGGAAGTACCTGTAGCTTACTTGATTCCCAATAAAAAATATTTCTTTTTTTCGCACACCATAAAAAAACAACCCTATAATAGAAATTTGCTTAGGACGGTATTGGAAAAGAATATTGAACTGTATGACCATGAGGTCATCACAGGTTCCAAAGGACAGCGTTTGGTGGCGTTTGGGAAGTATGCAGGAATTGTTGGCGCCTATAACGGTTTAAGGGCGTATGGACTTAAATTTGATTTGTTCCGATTGCCGAAGGCGGAAACCCTGACAGACCGGCAAGCTTTGATTTCGGAACTTAAAAAGGTGAAATTGCCCAATATTAAAATTCTCCTGACGGGTAGGGGAAGGGTGGGCAATGGAGCCAGGGAAATGCTGGATGCCATGGACCTCAAAAAAGTGGAGGTGTCGGATTACCTGACCAAAACTTTCCAGGAACCCGTATATTGTCAGATAGATGTCTCCGAATACAATAAGCGTAAGGATGGGGCCAGAGGAAATAAGACCGACTTTTTTGCCCACCCGGAAGCGTATAGGTCCAATTTTTTTCGCTTTGCAAAAGTGACCGATTTGTATATGGCCGGTCATTTTTACGCTGATGGCGCACCCTATCTATTTACACGTGAAGATGCCAAACATACCGAATTTAAAATAAAAGTGGTCGCCGATATCAGCTGTGATATAGATGGGCCCGTGGCCACGACCATAAGGTCCAGTACCATAGCCGATCCCATTTATGGTTATGACCCCCTCACAGAAACCGAGACCGAATTCAAAAATCCAAATGCCATTGCCGTGATGGCCGTTGATAATTTGCCCTGTGAATTGCCCAGGGATGCCAGCATAGGTTTTAGCGATGCCTTTGTAAAATATGTAATCCCGGCCTTTTTTAATGGGGATGCGGACGGAGTTTTGGAACGCGCAAGAATGACCAGGAACGGGAAGCTTACCAAGGGATATTCCTATTTGCAGGATTATGTGGACGGCCCAGGGGCAGTAGGCGGTGAGCAGTGAACAGTAACCAGTTGTAGTAGGCAGTAGGCAGGGTTCAAGGTTCGGTTTAATATTCAGTACATAGTATTGAGTATTGAGATTGGATAGTATTCAGAGGGCAGTGGCAGCTCGCAAGTTTCAGGTTCAATTTGTTATAATGTTAAAATGTCTCAGTATCTAGTGTCGTGTCAACGCTACTGTGTCGTTTAAGTCGCCGATATTTTATATCTGGCCAAGGCAAAAAAATGTTGCATAGCCATAGCTACGGAACTGTTTTTTAACGAAGGACAGGTGAAAAAGAACAAGACTTGGGATGGCTAAAGTAGGGTTGACAGGATACTAGCATCTCAATTCTAATATCTAGCTATGTGGTTTCAACTACGCTCAGCCACCAAATAGGTGTTCGGAGATTGAGCGGATCCCGATAGATATCGGGAGAAATCGGATTAATAAGATATGGATACATAGTATTGAGAATTGAGAATTGAGAATTGAAATTGTATTCAGAGGGCAGTGGCAGTGGGCAGGGGTAAAGTTCAATGTCCAAGGTTAAAAATTGAACTGAATTCCCCTCTTGAGAGCGCCTGTCCCGCTTTTTTACGGGAGGTTAGGGGTGTGTATTGATGGAGGTTGGATAGCGGAGTCGAAATCTTTTTACTGGAGTAGGCAATTGCAGTGGGCGGCGAAAACATTTTTTTAATAACTGCTTACTGCCAACATATCATCCCATCCTTTTCAGAAAATTCCATTCCCTTCCAAAATTTATGTAATTTCATTGTATAGTTTAGTTTTGGAATGTTGGCTTCCCTGGCCGGAATTTCAAATACTGGGGGGCTATCGTAAAACGTAAATTAAGTCTATTATGAATCCCGCGGAAGAATATATCCTTTATCAACCGGAACCCTATAGGAGTATTCTATTGTACCTCCAAGCGGCAATAGAAGGTGCCATGCCGGATGTGGAATTAAAATATAAATATAAACTTCCTTTTTACTACATCAATGGGAGACCCTACTGCTATTTGAACCAAAGCAGGGATTATGTGGACCTGGGTTTTTGGAATGCGGCCCACTTAACGATCCATTTGGAGCGCATGAACACGGAAGGACGAAAAATGATGAAATCCCTTCGTTACAGATCTCTGGAAGACATTGATGCCATTGTTCTAAAGGAAGTCTTGGAGGATGCTTATAGCGTTAAGGACAGAAAGTTTTGGAAATAGGGTTATGGCTATTGAGTAGGTATCAATAATAAATAAACTTGAAGTTATTGTCAATTACTTTTTTTGCTACTGCCTACTGTTCACCGTTTACTCCCCGATCAACCCCTTGTCCCTGTACAGTTGTATATACTGGTTGCCCAACGAATCGGAATCCTTATATTTTTTCCTAAGCCCATTCAGTTTTTCCTTTAGTTCGGATACCACATGGGCATAATCGGGATCGTTAAATACATTGTTGAGTTCTTGGGGGTCTTTTTCCCTATCATAGAGTTCCCATACGTCTACATCGTAATAGAAGTGTATTAGTTTAAATTCCTTGGTGGCAATGCCATAGTGGCGTTTTACCGCATGTTCCGCGGGATATTCGTAATAATGGTAATACACGGCATCCCTATCCCATTTTTCCTTTTCCCCTTTCAGCAATGGCATTAGACTTTCGCCCTGCATGTCTTCGGGGGCTGTTATCCCGGCCACTTCCAAAAAGGTCTGGGCAAAATCCAGGTTTTGTACCATTTCATCTTCCGTAGTACCTGGTGTAATTACATTGGGCCATTTAATAAGTAGCGGAGTTTTAAAGGATTCGTTGTACATAAACCGTTTGTCGAACCAGCTGTGTTCCCCCAAGTAAAAACCTTGGTCTGAGGTGTACACAACTAAAGTGTTTTCGGTCAGTCCCTCATTGTCCAAATAATCCAGTACCCTCCCTACATTTTCATCTACCGCAGCAATGGTCCCTAAATAATCCTGCATATACCGTTGGTATTTCCAGACCATTAAGGTAGAATCGTTCATGCTGCCGTACTCCTTTTTAAATGCCTCGTTGATGGGGCCGTAAACTTGGTCCCATTCCGTTTTCTGTTCTTCATTGAGTTTGTTTATGCCGCCGACTCCCAGACGTTCTGTAATATTCAATTCCTCCAGTACCTCATCGGTTATCTTTAGGTCGTATCTCAGTAACATATGTTTCAATATGTTCATTTCGGCAGGTCCTGCCGTAGTTTCACGTGTAGTATAACCGTCGAACAAGGTTGCTGGCAAAGGATAGGTGTTTTTTGTAAATTCTTTGTAATGCCTTGGTGCCGGCATCCAGGACCTATGCGGTGCCTTGTGCAAATACATCAACATAAAGGGCTTTTTAGCATCCCTTCGATTTTGTAGCCAATCCAGGGTAAGGTCGGTGGTAATATCGGTAACGTAGCCCGTAACGGTGGTGTCCCCGGTAGCAGTAATAAAACGTGGGTTGTAATAATCGCCCTGTCCCGGTAGGATCTTAAATTCATCGAAACCCTTGGGATTGTTGCCAAAATGTAGTTTTCCGAACATGGCGGTCTGGTAGCCTGCCTTTTGTAATAATTGTGGAAAGGTAACGTTGGTAGTGTCAAAAGGGGAGAGGTTATCGATCTTGCCGTTAATATGGCTATGCTTTCCTGTCAGGATAACCGCACGTGATGGGGCACAAATGGAATTGGTGACACTGGCATTGGTAAAGCGCATTCCTTCCTTGGCAATCCTGTCTATGTTCGGGGTGTTGATCAACCTGTCGTCATAGGCGCTAATGGCCTGGTAGGCATGATCATCGGACATGATGAAAACAATATTCGGCTTTTTTAAAACCGGTTCTTTTGTCTCTTGTTTACAGGAGGTGTATAATAAAAAACAGGCCCCAAAAATGAGAAAGTGGAATGTATGCTTCATAGTAGCTGTCATATGGTCTTAAAAAGTAAAAATAGGGCTTTGTTGCTAAAATTCAATAACTGCCCATCTATTTGTATCGGTTCGGTACTCGTTTGAATATCGTTAATTGCCATATCCTGTGCCTTGGGATGGCCAAAGTAGGGTTGACAGTACTGATGGCACTGCCCCGGGTGTAGCGTATGGATAGTCTCGATGCGCGGCAATGGATTATTTTTTCTTGCATCTTGTTCTTGTAGCGGAGCGGTCTTAATTCCAATACCTCGTACGCTCTGCGTCGAGGTAGTCATTGTGTTTATAGTTGGAAGCCAAATTTACAAGGAGTTTACCGTTTTGCGTATGGCCGTTAAATTGGTCAACAATTTTTCCAGATGGTCCAAATGCAGCATATTGGCACCGTCACTTTTGGCATTGGCAGGGTCAAAATGGGTCTCGATAAATATGCCATCCGCACCGGTGACAATTCCTGCCCTGGCAATGGTCTCTATCATATCCGGTCTACCTCCGGTAACCCCTGATGACTGATTGGGTTGCTGTAGCGAATGGGTTACATCCAGGACTACCGGTGCATACTGCTTCATAGTGGGGATGCCTCGGAAATCCACGATCATATCCTGGTAGCCGAACATGGTGCCCCGGTCGGTAACCATTACCTGTCCATTGTTGGAATCCAACACTTTTTGTACCGCATGCTTCATGCTTTCGGGGCTCATAAATTGCCCCTTTTTTAAATTCACCACTTTTCCGGTTTCTGCCGCTGCCACTACCAGATCGGTCTGGCGCACCAAAAAGGCCGGTATCTGCAGTACATCTACATATTCGGCGGCCATATGGGCATCTGAAATTTCATGTATGTCCGTAATGGTGGGGATCTTAAAGGTCTCTGATACTTTTCTCAAAATCTTCAGGGCCTTTTCATCACCTATACCCGTAAAGGAATCCACCCTGCTACGGTTGGCCTTTTTAAAACTCCCCTTAAAGACGTATGGGATGTTAAGTTTATCGGTAATGGAAACCACCTTTTCCGCAATGCGGAGGGCCATATTTTCCCCTTCAATGGCACAGGGGCCGCATAGAAGGAAAAAATTGTTGCTTTTGGTATGCTTCAGCTGGGGTATACGTTCTAGATTCATCGATCCTGATTTTGGTGCAAAGATAAGGGAATTTGAGTGTTATTCGTATTTTGTAAAACTCTTCAATATCAGTAAGATAAGAAAAATTGGGCTTTTGTAGTTGGCGTAAAAAAAATGAGTATCTTTGCGCCCGCATTTAGGGTGCTTGGATGCATTTAAAATTAATTTATGGGAGTTACAAAAAACATTGCTATTATAGCCCACGTGGACCACGGTAAGACCACCTTGGTAGATAAAATTATGTACCATTGCCAATTGTTTAGGGATAACCAGAATACGGGAGATCTAATATTGGACAACAACGACCTGGAACGTGAAAGGGGAATTACCATTACCTCCAAGAACGTTTCCGTGGTATACAAGGGTACCAAGATCAACATTATAGATACCCCTGGCCACGCCGATTTTGGAGGTGAGGTAGAGCGTGTACTGAATATGGCGGATGGCGTACTTTTGTTGGTGGATGCCTTTGAAGGTCCTATGCCGCAAACCCGTTTTGTGCTCCAGAAGGCAATAGATCTGGGTCTGAAACCCTGTGTGGTGATCAATAAGGTAGACAAGGAAAACTGTACTCCGGAAGAGGTGCACGAGAAGGTTTTTGACCTTATGTTCGAACTGGGCGCCGAAGAATGGCAATTGGATTTCCCCACCGTTTATGGTTCTGCAAAGAACAACTGGATGAGCGATGATTGGAAGAACCAAACAGAGAACATTGAACCGTTATTGGATATGGTAATTGAGCATATCCCTACATTCAAGGCCAAGGAAGGCAATACCCAGATGTTGATCACTTCTTTGGATTATTCGTCCTTTACAGGAAGGATAGCCATAGGAAGGTTGACAAGGGGCAGCCTGAAGGAGGGACAGCAAATTTCTTTGATAAAGAGAAATGGCACTATTGTAAAGTCCAAAATTAAGGAACTATACACCTTTGAGGGAATGGGCAGATTAAAGGTGCCTGAAGTGGCCACGGGAGACATTTGTGCCCTGGTAGGCATAGAAGGTTTCGAAATTGGGGATACCGTTGCCGATATTGAAAATCCGGAACAATTGAAAACCATAGCCATTGATGAACCCACCATGAGTATGTTGTTTACCATCAATGACAGTCCATTTTTTGGAAAGGACGGCAAATTTGTAACGTCCAGACATATCAATGACCGTTTAAAAAGGGAATTGGAAAAGAATTTGGCCCTTAGGGTCAATGAAACCGATAGTGCCGATAAATTTCTGGTTTTCGGACGTGGGGTACTGCACCTTTCCGTTTTGATCGAAACCATGAGAAGGGAAGGTTACGAATTGCAAATTGGGCAGCCACAGGTAATCATCAAGGAGATCGATGGGGTGAAATGTGAGCCAATTGAGCAGCTTACCATAGATTTGCCGGAAGAAGTTTCCGGTAAGGCCGTGGAAATGGTTTCTATCCGTAAAGGGGAAATGACCAGTATGGAAGCCAAGGGCAATCGTATGGTCTGTGAATTTTTAATTCCTTCAAGGGGGATTATAGGCCTAAGAAACCAATTGTTGACGGCTACCGCAGGTGAGGCCATTATGGCACATCGCTTCTTGGAATACCAACCTATGAAGGGGGATATTCCACAAAGACAAAATGGTTCCTTGGTGTCTATGGAAACAGGAAAGTCCATTCCCTATTCCATAGACAAATTACAGGACAGGGGGAAGTTTTTTGTTGATCCGGGAGAGGATATATACGAGGGGCAGGTAATTGGGGAAAACTCCAGGGGAGACGATATGACGGTCAACATTACCAAGACCAAAAAATTGTCGAACGTTCGTTCCTCAGGAGCCGATGACAAGGCCAAGATTGTTCCTGCCATTAAGTTCTCCTTGGAAGAGGCTTTGGAATACATCCAAAAAGACGAGTATGTAGAGGTTACACCGAAACATTTGCGCCTTAGAAAGATATATTTAACGGAAAATGACCGTAAGCGTAATAAAATAGCTTAAATGGAAAGGCCCTTTTTAAAGGGTTTTTTTTGCGATATAAAATATACCTCGGGCCACCTTTTTAGGTGGCTTTTTGATTGTCACGGGCTTTCTGATTTTCTTTCGCCATTTTAACTTTGGAAATCGACATTTTTGCCATTTGGATTAGGAAATCGGTAAAAATCGGGACTTCATTTTTTTACTTTCTTAATAATTTGTGCCAAGACTATATTTTCTTCGCTTCGATAAAGAATTTTAGCTAATTTAAAGTTGAATTACAACTTAATTCGGCTTAATTCAAATTAATAAAATATGCAATTGGAAGGAAAAAATGTACTCATCACAGGAGGTACCAGAGGGATTGGAAAATGTATGGTACAGGAATTGGTGAAAGGTGGCGTACGCCATATTGCCGTAATTGCCCGTGATAAAGAAAATTTAAAACAGCTATCCCAGGAATTTGGGAACGTTAAGTTTATACGTATTGCCGGCGATGTGGCCAACATAGAAGTTTTGCGGGAGGCTGCGGCACGTATAGAGGACAAATGGGGGCATTTGGATATCTTGATCAACAATGCGGGGATAGTAGCTGCGGGTCCCCTGGAAGATATAGAGGATGAAGACCTGTACGATCAGGTAGCGGTAAATACTACTGCGGTATTTTTGCTTACCAAATATTGCATACCTCTTTTAAAAGCATCCAAGGAGGCTGCAATATTAAATATTTCTTCCGGTTTGGGGCTGTTGGGGATGCCCTTTTATGCGGTCTATGGAGGTACTAAGGCGGCCGTACGTCAATTTTCGGATGCTATGAGAAGGGAACTGGCTCCCTTCAACATAAGTGTTACCTGCTCTTTTCCAACGGCAACGGATACGGATATGATGGAGAAATTTAAAGGTAGGGAGATGGATTCTCCGGAATATGTGGCCCAGCGTTCCATAGAAGGGTTGCTGAAAAGGGAATTACAGGTAATATTTGGAGGGGAGGAGCGGATCAGGGAAAATATCATGAATTTTGAGACGCCCGAAGAATTTGACAAAATGGTGGCAAAGAATTATGAGGATCGGAAAAAAGCAAGTTTTGGCCATAAAGCCGTTTGAACGAAAGATTGCCAGATGGGGCGGAATAGTATATAGCATCCCATTTCACTATGTATTCGCTTATGCATTTGGACTCTTTGTATAGCATTGTCAAAATGGCAACTACCCTGCCTATGTTTCCAAATGGAAAGGTATTTCAGGGTTTATTTTTTTGTAAAATGCCGGATGGGCAAAGCCGACTTTATTGTAGAACCCCCTTTTTGTTATAGGCAGCGGCAGCCGCTCCTATAATGCCGGCATGATTTTGCAATTCTGCCGGAATTACCGGGGTTTCAATAGCAATATAATCTTTAAACTCGTCCCAATCCTTGGAGGTGCCCCCCCCTAATATAATTAGATCGGGAGATACGATCAATTCAACATATTCCAGGAAAACGTTGAACCGCTTGCCCCATTTCTTATAACTAAGTCCTTCCCTTTCCTTGGCAGATGCCGCTGCCCAAAGTTCTATTTTATCATATTTTTTATAGGGAATCTGCCCCAATTCAAAATTTGGTATCAATTCTCCGTTGTAAAAGGCACCACTACCCAAGCCCGTTCCTATAGTGATCATCACTACAAGGCCTTCCTTTTCCCGGCCTACGCCGAAATTGATGGATGCGTACCCTGCGGCATCGGCATCGTTTACCACGGTAACAGGTAATCCGGTAGCTTCGCTGAACAATTCATTGACATTTACACCGGTCCACCTTTTATGAAGGTTTCCGGGAGTTTTGCATACACCATTTTTGATAACCGTTGGAAATCCACAGCCTATAGGTCCCCTATAATCAAAATGTTTTACAATTTTGGCTATAACTTCGGCCATGGGTTTTGGTTTTCTCGATTTCGGAGTGGGTATCCTGAACCGCTCCGTTATCATTTCACCGGTTTCCATATTTACTAAAGCTCCTTTTATGCCCGAGCCACCGACATCTATTCCTAGGATTTCCATGTATTGTATTAATATTTTGTGAACAAAGTAACAAAAAACTTTTGGGAGTTATGGTATCCGTCTTTTTTGAATCAACATTTGCAATTCTGTTGCGCCTTAATTGTAAAACAATATTATCTTGATTTCTGTAAATTTTGGATATCCACAGTTGGTAGTGGCAGTTTACAGTCGGCAAAAAAAATGACTTTTAAGCTATTGCCCACTGCCTGTAGTATATATCTTAGAGCCAAGAGCATATAACTTACAGCCTACTTATTGTCTATTCCGTGCCTTTGCCGATAGTATATAAATTCATTGTAAAGGAGTAGTAGATTAGTTGTAAAGACCCGTATTTCCCTTTTCCAATATTGGTATAAGTTTTTTGATGACGTCCGGATATTGAGGGGCAATATTTTTGGTTTCATAGGGGTCCGATCTATGATCGTACAGTTCTACCCTAGGCTCGTCCTGTCCATAATATTTGGTTAATCTATATCTTGCCGTCCGTAACGATATCCCATTGTTAAAATAGCTGTAGGCTACTTGATCCTCTTTTGGTGTGGAACCTGTTAGACTATTTTTAAAGCTTTCCCCATCTATTTTGTATTTCATTTCAATTTGGCACATCTCCATCAATGTGGGGTAAATGTCCACCGTTTCCACAATGGTCCTTATTTTTTTATTTTGATGTTCTTCAAAGGGCGATCTAATGATCAGGGCACTGTTCAGGGCATTTTCGAACAGGGTGTGTTTTCCCCAGACCCGCTGGTCCCCCAAATGCCAACCATGATCTCCCCATATCACGATAATGGTATTTTTGTCCAAACCCAATACTTTTAGTTCCTCCCAAATCATCCCTATTTGGGCATCGATATAACTTATGGAGGCTAGATACGCATGTCCCAACTTTTTTGCATATTCTATGGAAACCGGTTTTGATAGGTCAGGGTGTTCATCGCCCAAGGCATATCCATTGAATTCACCACTGTTATGCAGACTTTTCAGGCTTATATTTTCCGGAACAATCGGATTTGGGGATACCGGTATCCGGTCCCGGTCATACAGGTCCCAATACTTTTTGGGCGCATTAAAGGGAAGATGGGGCTTAAAAAATCCCACCCCCATAAAAAAGGGGTGTTCCTTATTCTTTAGTTCCCTAAGTTTTGCAATGGCAAGTTCGGTGGTCAATCCGTCCGGATACCCCTTATCATCTACCTTCCCTGCCTCATAGGGTTTTACCTGTCTCTTTAAACTTTGGCGATTTTCCCCGTTGGCATAGGCAAAGAAGGCATTCCATCCAGTGCCCCATTTGTCCGGGTTGAACAGGAGTTCGTCCCAGCTATGGGGCAGTTCTCTTTTTGTAGAGATCGGATCCTCATAGCCGTAGACCATACCATCGGCAGAATGGCTGATTTTGCCTATCCCTACAGTGTGGTAACCGTTTCTTTTTAGATGGTGGATAAAACTTTCGGGAATATGTTGTTCTTCCCTGCCCGATATTTCATGTTCTATGGCATTGTTCTTTAAATGTATGGGCTTGGTGGGGCGCATCCCGGTCAATAGGGTATAACGGGAGGCCCCGCAGGTAGGAACCTGTACATAATGGTTGGTAAAAACAGATCCTTCGGAAGCTATGGCATCCATATTTGGCGACTTTACCACAGGGTGGCCATATACGCCCAATTCGGTTCTTAGATCATCAACGGCAATGAACAGGACATTGGGCGGTTTTTGCTTCTGCCGGCATTGTAGATTGACGGTCAGGAAAACCATGATCGTAATGGTGGTAAATAGTTTTTTTAAAACTGTCGGCATGGTAAAACTTGGTTAAAGGGTTAAAATTTCTTTAAATATAAGGGCTATTTCAGTATCAGGCCAATAGATTCAAATCTTTGAGGGAATCGAGAATCAATTTATCAGCTTCGGAGATGTTTTTCCTATCCTGGTACTTTAACCAAACAATTTCACCTAATTCCGGATCAATGGCCATCTCCCCCATATATTCGGAAGAGTAACCGGTTTTTCTAACTAAGATTCCAGCTGCTGCACTATTATCCTGTGCTTCAAAAATGCCCATATATGTAAAAGATGAAATATCCAGGGAAATGTTCCAATTTTCTTTTATTTTTTCGGAAAGTGTCATTGCGTCCGACACTTTTGGCTTCTTTTGTGCTCCGGGGAGCATAAATCCGGTCTTTCCCTTGGGCTTATAGGCCAAAAGTTTTTGGTCCACAATATGGATCCATACCAATTGATCCAAAATTTCATCTGAAGGTTCAATATAATAGTCAATGGAATTTAAGGAGTGGTTTTTGTCCAGAAAATCAAGGAACTTGTCAATTGCAGTGCCAAACATGGTAAGTGTTCCCAATTTGTTGTTCCTACCAAGGGCGCTGGAAATGGTCTCGTCCCGATTTCCAAATTTGTAGCCCCCTTTTTTGATCCACAGGACGTTTAAAAGATGTTGCATCCCTACATTTCCCAATTGATCTATTGAGATGGCTATTTTTAACAAATACTCGCCCAATCCTACTATGCCCTTTTTGAGCAGTCCATGAAAAATACCGTATAAAAAGCCAATGGGTAGGGTGATTATGAACAAGAGGATGGAGATGAGGAACAGAAGGATCCCGATAAGGGGGGTCACCTTTTTGTCTGCCTTATAGACCTGTTTTTTTAGAATCATCGGCTTTGGTTGGTGGTTTAGAAACTGTTTAAATATTGTTTTTGGAATATTTTATAGTGTATTTTTTCGTCAGGCGAAGGTATTTTAAGGTGCATAGCATAGCTACGGACTGAAAAATAGCTGAAGCATGGCGGAAAAAGACGCCTAAAAGAGCCAAAGGATAAAACTTATACAGTTTCTTAAAGATAAAAATTTATTTTTTCCGGAGGTAAGGGTTATGTACAGGGAGTTGGAAATTGAAGAAAATGAAATATCCAATCCCAATACAATCAAATAAATGCTATATTTGGAAAATTCAAAATTTTGGAATGGCTCTATGCAATGAGGTTTGTCCTATAATTGATTTTACTTCCAAATAGTACTATGTATAATTTAAGCTTCTCCGTTAAATCCTAATAATCTTCTTAATAATTTATTTTGATGAAAAATTACATTACGCTTGTTCTTGGTGCGTTCATTATTTTTTTTTCCTCCTGCACTGGTAATAAAAGGGAGGGCGAGCCGCGAATTTTGGTTTTTTCCAAGACCATGGGCTTTAAACATGCTTCCATTCCTATGGGCCTGGAAGCGATCCAAAAGTTGGGAGCGGAAAATAACTTTCTTGTAGATACCACCAAGAACGCCGAAGTCTTTAATGATGATAACTTGGCAAAGTATTCGGCCATAGTTTTTTTAAGTACCACCGGCAATATTTTGGACGCCAAACAGGAAGCGGCATTTGAAAGATATATCCAGGCAGGCGGCGGTTTTGTAGGTGTACATGCCGCAACCGATACCGAATATGATTGGGGCTGGTACGGAAGGTTGGTAGGGGCTTATTTTGATAGTCACCCGGCAGGCGCACCGGAGGCCGACTTTATTATCAAGGACAATACTTTTGCGGCTACCGCAATGTTCCCGGATTCCGTTTGGCACCGTGCCGACGAGCTCTATAATTTTAAAAAAATAAACCCGGAGGTAAACGTTTTGATGACGGTAGACGAAAAGTCTTATGAAGGGGGTAAAAATGGAGACCATCATCCTATGAGTTGGTACCACGAATATGATGGTGGCCGTGCTTTTTATACGGCCTTGGGCCATACCGAGGAAAGTTTTTCCGAGGATCTGTACTTAAAGCACCTACTTGGGGGCATTGAATATGCTATTGGGAAGAATCAAATCCTTGATTATTCCAAGGCAACAACCCAGATCCCTCCGGATTCCGATCGTTTTACCAAAGTTCCCTTAAAGTATGGTGAATTTTTTGAGCCTACGGAAATGGCCATATTACCGAACAATGATATTTTGATTTCCCAAAGAAGAGGGGAGATCATGCTGTACAAAGCAGCAACGAAAGAGTTGTCCCAAGTTGGTTTTTTGGATGTTTACAACAAAACGATAAGTGCCAATGCCAATGCGGAAGAAGGATTGATGGGTCTACAGAAAGATCCCGATTTTGAAACCAACCATTGGATCTATTTATACTACAGTCCAA
>CBFGWQ010000099.1:0-13358 GCA_965652575.1 uncultured Arenibacter sp.
TGCCTACTGCCTACTGCCTACTGTTATAGGTCGTACTGTTTTATCTTTCTGTACAGGGTGCGTTCCGAGATACCCAATTCTGCAGAAGCCGCTTTTCTCTTTCCTTTGTTTCGCTCCAGGGATTTTTTAATGAGCTCTATTTCCTTGTCCTGTAAAGATAGGGTTTCTTCCTCTTGTATTTCCTCTGCAAAATGATACTTGTCCTCTTGTTGGGGAGATTTCACCATTGATTTCTCTATATAAGGTTCCGGAAGTTGTAAAATTTCACTTGGTCCTTCTTCTTGTTCCGTATATTCTTCTTCGTCATCCCCGTATATTTTTCGGATAAGATTTTCGTTTTCTTCCTGGACTTTTTCGCTATTGTTATGCTTGAGCAGCTCCAATGTTAATTTCTTGAGATCGTTCAGATCCCCTTTCATATCAAAAAGAACCTTGTACAATATCTCCCTTTCCGTACTAAAATCGCCTTCTTTTTTATCCTTTTCCACTATGGCGGGCAAGTTGCTATTGTTGGAATTGGGCAGGTAACTGTTCAAGGTGGCCAGGGTAATTAGCCTGCTTTCCTCCAATACGGAAACCTGTTCCGCTATATTCCTTAATTGGCGAATGTTGCCGGGCCATCTGTACTTTAAAAGTAGTTGCACGGCATCGTCGTCCAAACGAATTGTGGGCATTTTATACTTCTGCCCAAAGTCCGATGCAAATTTGCGGAATAATAGGTGGATATCCTCTTTGCGCTCCCGTAATGGGGGAATGTTGATTTCTACCGTACTTAGGCGATAATACAGGTCTTCCCTGAATTTTTCCTTTTTTATGGCCTCGAACATATTAACGTTGGTAGCGGCCACTATTCTTACATCTGTTTTTTGGACCTGGGAAGAACCTACCTTTAAAAACTCCCCGTTTTCCAGGACCCTTAAAAGACGTACCTGGGTGGTAAGGGGCAGTTCCCCAACTTCGTCCAAGAAAATGGTACCGCCATCGGCCACCTCAAAATAGCCGCTTCTGGTAGCTGTTGCTCCGGTAAATGCCCCCTTTTCATGCCCAAAAAGTTCACTGTCTATAGTGCCTTCCGGAATGGCCCCACAGTTGACCGCAATATATTTGGCATGTTTTCTATGGGAAAGGGAGTGTATAATTTTTGGAACGGCTTCCTTCCCAACGCCGCTTTCCCCCGTAACCAGCACAGAGATGTCCGTAGGGGCCACCTGAATGGCCTTTTCAATGGCACGATTGAGCTTTACATCATTGCCGATGATTTCAAAGCGCTGTTTTATTGATTGAATCGATTCCATGGTTTAATTATTATCGGAAAGTCCCAAGGGTCTTCCTATTAAGGTGCCGGAGGTGCAATCGGTAATTTCTACATTCACAAAATCCCCAATTTTATAGTTTTCCTTGGGAAATACTACAACAAAACTTTGGGGATTCCTGCCCATCCAATCCAGATCCGATTTTTTGGAAGTCCCCTCTATCAGTACTTCAACCGTTTTTCCAAGCTGCTGTTTACTCCTAATATAACTGTGTTCCCTTTGAAGGTCAATGATTTCCGTTAGCCTTCTATTTTTTACCTCTTGTGGCACATCATCCTCCATATTCCTAGCTGCGGCCGTCCCTGGTCTCTCGGAATAGGCGTACATATAACCATAGTCGTATTCAATTTCCCTCATTAGGGAAAGGGTATCTTGATGGTCTTCTTCCGTTTCGGTAGGAAATCCTGTGATCATGTCCTGCGAAATACTGCAATCCGGAATTATTTCCTTGATATTTTTAACCAGTTCCAGATATTCCTCCCGGGTATGTAGTCTGTTCATTTCCTTTAGGATCCTGTTACTGCCACTTTGTACCGGCAAATGGATGTAATTACAGATATTTGGATATCTTGCCACTACTCTGATTACGTCCAAGGTCATGTCCTGAGGATTGGAAGTGGAGAATCGGATACGTATTTTTGGTTGGGCCAAGGCCACTTTTTCCAATAGGTTGGAGAAATTAACAGCTGTGGCCTTTTGCATTTCCGAAGCTTTTTCGAATCCTTTTTTTAATCCGCCACCATACCAAAGGTAACTGTCCACATTTTGTCCCAATAGGGTAATTTCCCTGTATCCTTTATCGGCAAGCTCGTTTACTTCCCCCAATATGGATTGTGGGTCCCTGCTGCGTTCCCGCCCCCGGGTAAAGGGGACTACGCAGAACGTACACATATTGTCGCACCCGCGGGTAATGGATACAAAGGCGGTTACACCGTTGGTATTAAGGCGTACCGGGGATATATCCCCATAGGTTTCCTCTTTGGATAGGATTACGTTTACGGCATTTCTGCCATCGTCCACCTCTTGGATAAGATTGGGCAGGTCCTTGTAGGCATCCGGACCAACTACCATATCCACAATTTTCTCTTCCTCCAGCAATTTGGTCTTTAACCTTTCTGCCATACATCCAAGAACCCCTACCTTCATGTGCGGCCTATGCCGTTTTACGGCATTGAATTTTTCCAATCGCTTGCGGATGGTAAGCTCTGCCTTTTCCCGAATGGAACAGGTATTTACCAATACCAAATCGGCATCTTCCAACTCCTGGGTAGTGCTAAAGCCTTCATTGGACAGTATGGAGGCAACAATTTCACTGTCCGAAAAATTCATGGCACAGCCATAGCTTTCTATGTACAGTTTTCTGTTGCTGTTTTCTTTTTTCGCAAGGGTAAGGGCAGTTCCCTGTACGGATTCATCTATAATCTTCTCCATTTTGTTGTGTATTCAGCCTCATCTTTAAAGTGTGCAAAGATAGTATTATATGGTTAAATATGACATATTGACAGTTAAATATTTGTCAAAAATCAACGCAACTATTTGGGTTAAGGGTATCTAATGAATATTGAATCCGTTAAAATATATTGGTATGGGAAGGATAATATTATTATGGTTTCTGTTGGCTGCCCTTGGGTTTGTTTCCTGTAATGATGAGGATGACGGTAAATATGCAGAGTACTTGGTGGCCAAACCTTTAACGATCAGTATGGCCGATTTTAAAAGTGCTATAGATGTCATAGCTCCCGTCCCTATGGATGAATCCGGCAAAATATATGTCTACGACAAATATATATTTGTCAATGAGAAATATAAAGGGGTCCATGTCATAGATAATTCGGACCCCAAAGCTCCAGAAAAAATAGCCTTTATAAAAATACCGGGCAACGTGGATGTGTCCGTTAAGGGCAATTATCTGTATGCCGATAGTATTACTGATTTGATCGTATTGGATATATCCGATATCAACAATATCAAAATGGTAAACCGCTTGGAAAATGTTTTGAGGGACAATGTTATTTTTCCCTTTGAAGTGGATATTTATGAGTGGCAGGATATAGATTATGAAAATGATATCGTGATCGGATGGGAAACCGTAAAGGAAAGAAGGTTGATAGAAGAAGTGCAGGTAGATTTTTCACGGGAGTTTGATGTAATGCTGGCCAATGCCGCCCAGAATTCTTCCAAAACCGGTCAAGGAGGATCCTTGGCCCGCTTTAAGATCGTAAATGATTATTTATATGCGGTGGACAGTCACAGTATAAACGTATTCAATATCGAAGATCTGGAGAACCCCAAGGATTTGGACGATGTATATGCAGGGTTTGATATAGAAACTATTTTTAACAGGGGAGATCAGTTATTTTTAGGGAGTAGGAGGGGGATGTATATTTATGATATCTCCGCTCCGGCCACCCCTAGCCTGATTTCTGAATTTGAGCACGGCACGGCCTGCGACCCGGTTGTGGTAGACGGGGATTATGCCTATGTAACCCTAAGGGGCGGTAATATGTGCGGAGCTACCGAGAGTGGACTTTTTATAGTGGACATATCGGATATTACCAATCCGGAATTGGTAAAGACCTATCCCATGGACGGACCCTATGGCCTGGGGGTAAAGGATGAAAAAATATTTGTGTGCGATGGGGCTTCGGGACTTAAGGTCTATGATAAGACCAATGTCCAGGATTTGGTACAACTTAACCATTTTAAGGACATAGATACCTTTGATGTGATCCCCATGGAGGATAATTTGTTGATGATAGGGCAGGAAGTGTTGTACCAATATGAATATCTGGATAATAAAATTAAGTTGATCAGCACCTTTGAGCTTCATTAATCCCTGTAGAATGGGGGTGTTAGACTTTAGATACTGGATACTAGAAATTAGATATTAGAATTGAGATTCTAGATTTTAGGGCTCTACAAATCTTGAGCCTTGAATTTTAAAGCTGCCTGTTGTCCCCGCTGGTGCGGGCGTCACGCCCGTGCCAATAAATTTTCAAAGAAACGTAAATAACTTGCTTTACAAGTCTCTCGACTTGGCGTTTTATTAATCCTTTCACGTAATACGACCGTTTTGGTTTTCAATCCCTTCCGTTTTCTCCTCCTTGGGTCGGAGAAGCCACCTTCCCTTAACCAAGGGAAGGAGCCTTAACTGACGTAATACAATTTCCATATTGATTTTTTAGATCCCCTTTAACTCCCCCTCCCGATAGCTATCGGGATTGGGAGTGCCTGTCCCGCTTTTGGGCGGGAGGGCTGGGGGGAGGACAACCTGCTGTATAAAGTCTGTCTACTTTAAACCTGCCCACTGCTACTGCCTACTACTATTTTTTGAACCTTAAACCTTAAACTTTAAACCATTTATAAACTTTCCGCCATTGCTAATTTTTGGTCATACTAAGTAGGGTATGACATCAAATTAAAAAATTCAATTACTTTTGTGTCACCAAAAACGAGTTAATGGCAAAGAATTTAGTAATAGTAGAGTCCCCGGCTAAAGCAAAGACAATAGAAAAATTTTTAGGAAAGGAATATAAGGTAGAGTCCAGTTTTGGACATATTGCCGATTTGCCTTCCAAAGAATTGGGAGTGGATGTGAACAATAATTTTGCACCTAAATATATTGTTGACAAGGACAAAAAGGCCCTTGTTAAAAAGCTCAAGGATTTGGCGGACAAAGCGGATACTATATGGTTGGCCAGTGATGAAGACCGTGAAGGGGAGGCAATTTCCTGGCACTTGGCGGAGGAGTTGAAATTGGACAGGAAGAAAACCAAAAGGATTGTTTTTAATTCCATTACCAAGGCTGCCATTCAAAGGGCCATTGAAAACCCTAGGGAAATTAATTACGATTTGGTAAATGCCCAACAGGCAAGGCGGGTCTTGGATAGATTGGTGGGATACGAACTTTCCCCTGTCTTGTGGAAAAAAATAAAACCGGGGTTATCCGCAGGGAGGGTCCAATCTGTTGCGGTGAGATTAATTGTTGAAAGGGAACGCGAAATTGAAGCCTTTAACCCGGAAGCGGCTTTTAGGATATCGGCCGAGTTCAAAACCAATGAAGGAAGTGTTTTTACGGCCAAGCTGAATAAGACCTATGCCAGCCAGAAAGAAGCCGAAGCTTTCCTAAAGGAAAATATTGGGGCAAATTTTTCGGTTGCCAATCTGGACAAGAAACCGGCCAAAAAGTCTCCTGCGGCACCATTCACTACTTCAACACTGCAGCAGGAAGCCTCCAGAAAATTGTATTTTTCAGTTTCAAGGACCATGCAGGTGGCACAACGCCTGTACGAGGCGGGGTTGATAACCTACATGAGAACGGATAGCGTTAACCTATCCCAAGATGCCATTGATGCCGCAAAGGATGCCATTATAAACAATTATGGTAAGGAATACAGCAAGGTTAGGAATTTTACAGGGAAATCCATAGGAGCCCAGGAGGCACATGAAGCCATCCGCCCTACGGAGATGACCAATCAGTCCCCATCATTGGAACGGGATCAATCCAAATTATATGAACTTATATGGAAGCGCACCCTGGCCTCGCAAATGAGTGATGCGGAATTGGAGCGTACCAATGTTAAAATAAAGGCCAATACCCATAAGGAAGAATTTACTGCCAACGGGGAAGTAATAAAATTTGACGGATTCCTGAAGGTGTATTTGGAAAGTAGGGATGAGGAGGATATAAGTGAAGAGCAGGAGGGAATGCTTCCTGCAATGAAGGAAGGTGAAAAGCTTCTTAATAATTATATTACGGCAACAGAGCGTTTTTCCAGGGCTCCCTATAGGTTTACGGAGGCCTCTTTGGTTAAAAAACTGGAGGAACTTGGAATAGGAAGGCCCTCTACTTATGCGCCCACCATTTCCACTATTCAGAATAGGAGCTATGTAGAAAAAGGTACCATAGAAGGCACCGAAAGAAATTATGTACAGCTACTGCTCAAATCCGATAAGCTTACGACCAAGGATTTAAAGGAAAATGTAGGTTCCGATAAAGGAAAACTGGTGCCTACGGATATTGGAATAATAGTGACCGACTTTCTGGTAGGTCATTTCGAAACCATTTTGGATTATCACTTCACCGCCAAAGTGGAAGAGGATTTTGATGGGATTGCTTCGGGAGATGAGGATTGGCAAAAAGTATTGAAGGATTTTTATGGGGATTTTCATCCCAAGGTCTTGGATGTGGAGGAAAATGCCGATAGGGCCAGTGGCGAACGCGTTTTGGGTACCGACCCCAAGTCCGGAAGACAGGTTTCGGTCAGGTTGGGCCGTTTTGGGCCTATGGTACAGGTGGGTACCGTGGATGATGAGGAAAAGCCATTGTTTGCCAGTCTGTTGCCGGACCAGTCCTTAAATACCATCAGTTACGAAGAAGCTATGGACCTGTTTAAATTGCCAAGAAAACTTGGGGTCTATGAAGGTGAGGATGTAGAGGCCAATGTGGGCCGCTTTGGTCCTTATATTAGGTTTGGCAAAAAGTTTGTATCCTTGGGCAAGGATGAGAATGCTATGGAAATAGATATGGACCGGGCCGTAGAACTTATCAGGGAAAAAGAAAAGGCCGATGCCCCAATAGCAGTTTATGAGAATAAGGAGGTAACCAAGGGGGTAGGCCGTTTTGGTCCGTTTATAAAATGGGACGGAATGTTCATTAATGTTAGCAAGAAATATGATCTGGATAGCCTTTCAAAACAGGATATAGCAGATATTATAGAGGCCAAAAAGCAAAAGGAGATCGATAAGTTGGTCCAAGAATGGCCGGAAGAAGGTATCCGAATAGAAAAAGCGAGATGGGGAAGGCATACCATAATTAAGGGAAAGGTTAAGGTAGAGGTTTCCAAAGATGTGGACGCTACCAAGATTTCCCTAAAGGATGCGCAAGAATTAATAGAGAAAAAGACACCTAAGAAAAAGACAAAAGCAAAACCTAAGGCTAAAAAATAATATGGCATTCGATTTTTTGGTACCCGTAAGCGACAGGGTATTGGCCTACTGCGAATTACTTCCGGCCCAAGCATTGGGAAAACACATATATATGCATACTGCACGGCATGGTCTTCCGGTGCTGGCAAATGTAAGTGTAGCCATATTGGGGGTCCACGAATCCAGAAATGCCTTTGAGAAAAAAACGGAACGCCTGGATATTTCGGAAATCAGACTTCAGTTGTATAATTTAATGATGGGGAACTGGAATTCCTCTATCATAGATTTGGGAGATATTGAGGAGGGCGAAACTGTGGAGGATACCTATTTTGTGGTCAAGGAAATAGTTGCAGGCCTGCTGGAAGAAAATATTATCCCTATTGTCATTGGGGCAACCCAGGACCTTACTTATCCTACTTATAGGGCCTTTGACGGTCTTAGGAATATGGTCAACCTGGTGTCCATAGACAGTAGGTTCGACTTTGGGATGGACGAGGAACTTATTTCCTCCCATTCCTATATGAGCAAAATAATTACCGATAAGCCCAACAATCTTTTTAATTTCTCCAATATTGGCTACCAGAGCTATTTTAATTCCCAAGAGGAATTGGACCTTATGGAGCGTCTTTTCTTCGATTCCTATAGGTTGGGCGAATTAATTTCCGATATCACCCTGGCAGAGCCCGTGCTCAGGAACGCCCATGTGGTAAGTTTGGATGCACGTGCCATACGTGCGGCAGATATGGGGTATTCCAGAAACTTTTCCCCCAACGGTTTTAACGGACGGGAAATTTGTGCCATATCAAGATATGCAGGAATTAGCGACAATGTATCCGTTTTTGGGATATACGAATGCGAGAACAGCAATCAATCCTTTCAACTTGTTGCACAAATAATATGGTATTTTATAGAGGGGCTAAACTTTAGGATCCAGGAGACCCCCAATAGCAATAGCAACGACTTCACCAAGTATACCGTGCCTACCGAGGATGAGTCGCTCGTCTTTTATAAAAGCCATCTCAGCGAAAGATGGTGGGTAGAGGTACCTTCAATTTTAACTTCACATACTAAAACAAATTCACCCGCGTTATTACCATGCACCGAACTGGATTATCTGGATGCATGTAATCAAAATATTCCTGAGCGGTGGTATAAAGCCTATAAAAAAGGGTTTAATTGAATTAATAAATTTAGGGTATAAATACAAATTTTATACAATAAATTATTTAAAAATAAGTTTTAGAGAATAATACTTGTGTTTGTATTTATAACCATAATCGAAATTTAACCTAACGTATGAAGAAGCTATTGTTGTCATCTATAGCATTTGTTTTTTTACTCTCAAGTTGCGGATCCAAAACAAAAGGAGAACTTGTTGGAGCTAAAGGAAAAAAATGGTACCCCGAGAAACCCTATGGTATGGAATTGATTCCCAGGGGAGCGTTCATCATGGGCAAGAGTGAGGAAGATCAGGCCAAGTTATTAAATGCCCCGGCAAAGACCGTAACCGTTAGATCTTTCTATATGGATGATACGGAAATTACGAACAGTGAATACCGCCAATTTGTAGAATGGGTGAAAGATTCCATAACAAGGACCAAATTGGCCATTCTGGCCGATGAGTTGGGCTTGGGGCCGGAAGATGGGGGTATAGGGGACTACGCCTTTAAGGATGCGGATACCACTAGATTGTCCGCCTACGATAAATATATGTTGAACAATTATGCCGGTATGGGCGAAACAGGTTACGAGGGCAGGGCGTTGAACAAAAAACAGAATTTGATCTGGGATACCTCCAAATATCCGGACGAGTATTATGCCGAGGTAATGGATTCATTATATATTTCCCAAGAGGAATCCTATAACGGCCAACGCCACATAGATGTTACCAAATTGAAATACAAATACACCTGGATGGATATTGAGGCTGCGGCCCGTGCCAAAAAGGGAAATAGAAAGAATTTTATAAAACAGGAGGAATTGGAGATATATCCGGATACTACGGTATGGATAAAGGATTTCGCTTACTCTTATAATGAGCCAATGCACAATGATTACTTCTGGCACGATGCCTATAGCGATTATCCTGTGGTGGGTGTTTCTTGGCAACAGGCACAGGCCTTTTGCAACTGGAGGACCAAGTTCAAGAACGATGATCAGAAAAGTAGGGGCAAGCAATTTGTAAACCGTTTTAGATTGCCTACCGAAGCGGAGTGGGAATATGCGGCAAGAGGAGGTATTGAAGGGGGAACTTACCCATGGGGCGGTCCTTACGTAATTAGTGATACAGGGTGTTTTATGGCCAACTTTAAGCCACAGCGAGGGGATTATGCGGCGGACCAAGCTTTGTATACGGTAGAGGCAAAGGCCTATGAACCCAATGATTATAACCTTTATAATATGGCAGGTAACGTTTCCGAATGGACCAATAGCAGTTATGACCCCAATTCCTATGAATATGTGTCCACAATGAACCCAAATGCGCAATCCAGCCAAAACGCAAGGAAAGTTATAAGGGGCGGATCTTGGAAAGATGTTGCTTATTTCCTTCAGGTAAGCACCAGGGACTATGAATATCAGGATTCGGCACGTAGTTATATCGGATTTAGGACCGTACAGGATTATATGGGAGAGGAAGACTCCACCAATTAGAATTGAGAATTGAGAAAATCTTTAAATTGAATCAAACGTTAAACCAAATACTTATTATTAACATTACTTAATTAAATTTAAAATTATGGCACAGTCAAAATCAACTAAGAAATTATTTAACATGGCCTACGGTCTTGGTGCATCTGTAGTAATCATAGGAGCATTGTTCAAGATCCTTCACTGGCAATTTGGCCCACTTACCGGGGGATTGTTATTGGCAATCGGACTTATTACCGAAGCATTAATTTTTGCCATCAGTGCATTTGAACCGGTAGATGACGAATATGATTGGTCATTGGTATACCCCGAACTAAACGGAGGTGCCGCCTCTGGGAAATCAAATTCCAAAGCTGAAATAAAGGAGGCAGAGGCTTCCTTATCCAAAAAATTGGATGATTTATTAAAAGAAGCCGGTGTAGATGCCAACCTTATGGAAAGTCTGGGGTCTAGCATTAGGAATTTTGAAGGTGCTGCCAAAGGTATAGCCCCTACGGTCGATGCTATGGAATCTACTAAAAAATACTCTGAAGAGATGGTCCAAGCTGCCGCCCAAATGGAATCTTTGAACAGTCTGTACAAGGTACAATTGGAAAGTGCAAGCAGACAGGCATCCATCAACGAGGAAGTGGTACAGAATTCAAGTGCCCTAAAGGAACAAATGGAATCTTTGGCTACCAATCTTTCTTCTTTGAACGGGGTTTACGGTGGTATGTTATCTGCAATGAATAGAAACTAATTAGTTACGATTCAATAACCAGACCCAAATCAATTAATAATTAAAACTAATTAGAGAAATGGCAGGAGGAAAACAAACACCACGTCAGAAGATGATCAACCTAATGTATTTGATCTTCATAGCGATGTTGGCCTTGAATATGGGAAAAGAAGTGCTATCGGCTTTCGGTCTTATGAACGAAAAGTTAGAGGCTTCCAACGTAAAAACCACGGAAAACAACACAGCTTTCCTAAGTGGACTTGAAACCAAAGCATCTGAAAATGCTGAAAAATTTGGACCTCTTTTGGAGGATGCCAAGAAAATAAAGGAATTGTCCGCAGAGTATTACCTATACTTGGAAAACTTGAAAAAGGAGATGATGGCCGATGTTGAGGATCCAAAAGATTATCAAGTGATGGACAAGACCGATTATTTGGACCAGCGTTTTTTCCAGGGAGGTCAGCTTGGCGCGGACGGTAAGGAATTTTTAGATCGTTTGGAGAACTATCGCAGCCAGATTACTGCAGTAATGCCAGAAGAACTGGAGTCGGTAAAATCGTCCGTAAAGACAAGGTTTGAAACCGGTGATGAGAATGGTAAGGTCACAAAAAGGGACGGGACCAAACAAGATTGGTTGAACTATAATTTTGAAGGCTATCCTTTGGTCGCCTCCTTGACGAAGATCACCGCACTGCAGGCCGATATCAAGGCTACCGAGGAGGATGCTTTAAAGGCCATGCTCCAGGGGCAATTGAGCAGTGAGGTTTCCATGACCAATTACACCACCTTGTTGGAGCAGGAGAAATCCGCCTTTTATGCGGGAGAAAAATTTGCCGGAAATATTGTATTGGGCCGTAAGGATGCCACTACAAAACCAAACGAAGTTAACCTGACCTTGGACGGTAGAAAGTTAAGTGAAGGTACCGATTATGTAATCGAGGACGGTAAGGTAAGGTTAACGGTAAGCGCAGGAAGTGCCGGTGATCATAAGATAGAAGGGAATTTGGTGTTCCTACAGGATGGCGAGCGTACAGAAGTACCGGTATCCTCTACTTTTGCTACTATTACCAAACCAAATGCCGCTGTTATTTCAGCCGATAAAATGAATGTGGTCTATCGTGGTGTTTCCAACCCCATAACCATATCCATTCCCGGTATTCCCGATAACAATGTAACTGCATCCGCTCCAGGACTTAGTAAGCAGAGTGGAAGCAAATACGCTATGAATCCCGGTACGGGAAGAACCGTTTCCATTACGGCTTCCGGTAAATTGCCCGATGGACAAATGATCAGGACATCATCAGAATTTAGGATCAAGGATATTCCAAGACCTTCAGGATCCGTAAGAGGGGAGTCCGGAAGTGCTAAAATGGGTAAAAACAATCTGGAGATCTCTACGATCGGGGCGCTATTGGAAGACTTTGATTTTGATCTTAACCTTGCGGTCAGCGGGTTCAAATTTAAAGTTCCGGGACAGCCTACCGTAGATGTAAACGGCAATAAGTTGGACGCAAGGGCCAAGTCTGCCCTTAAAAGGGCGAGCCGTGGCGATGCCGTTCAGATATTTGATATTGAAGCCTATATCACCAATAACAAAAGCTACAAGCTTAAAAAGGTATCTCCTGTTGTTGTGGAGATAACAAATTAGTAATGATATTGTGAAACGGCCATGGCAAATTGGAATGTTTGCCATGGCTTGTTCACCGGTCCAACTTTAGTAGGGCCAAAGATTAAAATAAATAAATTTAAACCGATGAATTGGAAAAATGTATTATTAATTGGAGTAGTGGTCCTGTTGCCATTGTCTATTTCCGCCCAGGCAAATATTTTAAATGCCAAATTACCGGAAGAGATAGGGAAGAAGACCGAAGCGCAGATTGAAAAAGACAATGACGCTCCCTTACCTTACGCCTATGTGGACGACAGGGATATTCTATGGTCCAAAACCGTTTGGGAAGTAATCGATCTGGACGAGCGTGTAAACTTTCCACTGTATTATCCTTTGGATACCATTGACATAGGCCCGGATAGAAGGTCCTTGTACGATGTGCTGATCAAAAACATTAAAAATGGTAAATTGACGGATGTTTATGTAGACTCTTATTTTACCGAAAAAAGAAAGTTCAGCGATTTGGCCGCAACTTTGCAGAAAGTAGATACGACGGATTATGGATACGAGCAATATAATGCAGGAGAGCCCATTTCTCCTGAATATATCAATCGTAGGAACCTTACCGCTGCCGATTTGGAGGAGTACCTTATTAAAGGAATCTGGTATTTCGACAAAAGATTGGGAGAATTAAAATACCGATTGTTGGGTATTGCTCCCGTAGCACCGGACGTTAACTTTATAGATGATGAGTCCATGGATCTGGCCGAGGCAAAAGTGCCATTGTTCTGGGTATGGTACCCAAGTGCAAGACAAATATTACATGAGGCCAAAGTGTTCAACCAAAGGAATTCCGCACAGCCCATTTCTTTTGATATGTTGTTGAATGCAAGAAGGTTCAATGCAACGATCTATAAGGAGGATAATGTGCACGGAGACCGCGAGGTTAAGGATTATATAGCTGATAATGCCTTGTTCCAATTATTGGAATCCAAACGAATCAAAGAGGTTATCCGGGATAGGGAACAAGATATGTGGGCGTACTAGCCTTAAATAATATTCCAATTCATATATAAAACTAAGCGCTGCATCCTAGATGTGGCGCTTCTTTTTTTTGCCAACTGCTTACCGTGCACTTATC
>CBFGWQ010000100.1:0-13323 GCA_965652575.1 uncultured Arenibacter sp.
TACTTTACTCTTAATTTTCATTTTTCGATTTATATTTTTCTGGTGATTACATCCAGAATTAATTTTACTAAACATCCTTAAGGTCTATCCCGAGAGCCATCGGGATCCACTACCTGACAAAACTTCGACCCAGACTGAATGCCGAAGACAGGTTGGACCCATCATTTTCTTTTTAATTACGAATGTACAAGGGCCAAACTCTCATCCAGTATGTCCAGGGCTTTTTTCAATTCCTTTCGGCTTATGGTCAATGCCGGTGATAATTGCAGCACATTGCCAGCGGATACCTTGTAACTAAGGCCCCTTTTTAAACATTCGTACATGACCACTTCTGCCTCTTCAATGGCCTTTTTCTTGGTTTTTTTATCCTTTACCAGTTCCAGCCCCCACAATAGCCCCATACCCCTAACATCACCAATAAGAGGGTATTTTAATTGCAGTGAGGCCATAGATGATTTCAGATATTGTTCATCTTCCCTTACCTTCTCCAGAATATTTTCCTTCTCCAAAAAAGAAATTGTACCAAGGGCTGCCACTGCACCCAACGGACTTTTTTCATGGGTATAGTGCCCAAGGGAAATATCCCCGAACCGGTTATATTCATCCCTGGTGATCATTGCGGCCTGCGGAAATATTCCCCCGCCCAAACCTTTACCTATGCACAAAATATCCGGTTCAATGCCATAGTGTTCAAATACGAACATTTTGCCGGTTCTTCCCAAGGCTATCGGAATTTCATCAAGAATCAACAAAACCCCGTATTTGTTGCAAAGTTCCCTTGCCTTCTTCCAAAAGTTTTTGGAAGGCAATTGCACGTCCGTATTCCTGATGGTTTCGGCAATAAAAGCACCTATATCGCCTTCTTTGGAAAACACATATTCCAAATATTCCAAACATTTATCCTCATTGTCCTCAAAAATTCCACGGTAAGTAACAGGTGGTGGAATACGCTCCACTCCCGGCATTAATGGCCCCATAGATTCCCTGAAAACGGCTTCGCCCCCCACACTGATGGCATCCAAGGAGGCCCCATGAAAAGAGTCCCAAAAAGAAACCACCTTAAACCTTCCCGTAACGGCCCTGGCCAATTTTAATGCTATACCAATGGAAGAACTTCCGTTGGGCGTTAGAAGCACCCTATTAAGGTCCGACGGCATCAAGGAGGCCAACTTCTCGGCAAAATCAATGGCCGGAATATTGGTATATCGCCTAGGAGAAAAGGGCAAAACCCTTAATTGCCCAATAATTTTTTCTATAATTTGTGGATTGGCATAACCTACCTGGTGTACATTATTGCCATGGAAATCGAGATATTTTTTTCCTGATATGTTTTCAATATAGGGACCCTCACAACTTTGCAAGACATCCAAACAAGGAGTGGACAGGGACTGATGCAGAAAATATCTGGCATCCCTTTCCAAAATTTCCTTGGTCTCCCCACTTATCTCCGAATCCATCCATGCCCCGCGTGCCGGAGTAAAATTAATATCCCCTTCGGTTTTTTTGTTCTGGGCAACAACCCCCAAATTATCTTGCTTCATAAGGTCCGTATTTTGCTATTATTTCCCGTTCTTTTGTTTCGTCGTTTAAAATATAGATATCATAATGTCTTCCCTGGTCATACACGCGGATTACAATATGGCCGTTCTGACTTTTGTACTGGTTCAATTTATCGCCGATCACATCCTTGTTGGCCTGTAACATTACCGTAGAGAACAGATCGCGCTCTCCGGGATATAGGATCTTGGATGTTATTCTCCTGAGCACTTCCTCACCAGGGTGGTCCGATGACCAATTCTGTTGGACCCAAACCCTTGGTCTAATTGTTTTTACAAAGAATGCATTTTGGGAATCCCTATTCCCATGGTGGTTCAGGGTGGCTACATCCACTGGTCCAATAACCGGTGCCACATGGGATTCCAAGGCGTTTAAATCTGTTTGTCCCAAAGCATCCACTCCGTTTATATCTCCCCCCGTAAAATAATCGAACCCTCCATAGGTAATTTTAAGACATATACTTAAGGGGTTCTCCCCAGGATACTCCCCTTTGGAAAATAAAGAATAATAATCCTCTTTAACCCCTGTCCATATATCCCCGTTAACGGCAATATTACGAACTTCAAAATTGGGATATTTATCAGGTGATCTTTTTAAATGGATTTGATTCATCGCCCCAGGTTTTACGGTTTCGTATATCATACCATCCTCCTTGATATGATATTCCATATACCTCCAATATTCCTGCAAGGTCTCTATAATGCTATAGGAATCATTGGCCTTTATTTCCTTTTGTACCAATGTGTTCTTTAAATCGATTGGATAATCACTGCCGCGGTCCAAGTGCGTTTTGATAGGCAATAAACTCCCTACTTCCATCATTCCCGTTAATCCATAGCCCCCTTTGGGATGTCTTTTCCTTTTAGCATCCATTTCACCAAAATGATCGTCATGGTAATGGGTTATTACCCCATAATCCAATTGTAAAGCTTTATTTTTTGGAAAAAATTGATGTACATAATCCACGATCCATTCCGGAGCAGTTTTGGAATTATCCGGTTTTTGAACAGCATTTCTGGCAGACAAGGTTCTTGGATGTGTTTCGGACATGTCCCCTGCATCCAGCAAAAGGGTGGTAGCATCGGGAAAAACAAAAAAAGCGGCATCCCCACGACCGGTATTTATATGGTGGATATCCAACATCCCCTCTTCCCAAGAAGGTAATTGCCCGCCTTTGTCCTGGGCAGCTACCACCACTATGGACAAAAGAAAGAATATCAGTTTCATTGACTGTCTGTTTACTGTTATTTTTATCTATTTAAAAATATGTTCATGCTCATTTCCATTACCCGATAATCGAGATTTAAACCTGCCTGCGGCAGCAGGTGTTCCGACACTTGCCTGCCCGTTCCGTTCAGGCGGGCCTGCCTTTGTAGGCAGACAGGTTTGCCCCAAGGTAGTTTACTTTAAAATGGTGGTGGAAAGTACTTGTTTGGGGGTGCCCTCAGTTTGATAATCCACATTCAACCATCCGCTTCCGCCACCGTTAAACCAAACCACTTGCAGCGGATAGGTTCCCGGTTTTAGGGAAATACCTCCATTCTTTTCTACTACCCCATGATCCCCATCATTATCCACTACCAATTTATTATCTACCCATAATTTACTGCCATCGTCGGAATTGGTGTAAAAGATAAACCGCTCTTCCTTTTCTACTTGAATTGTAGTAGTGAATCTCACCACGGTATTACTTCTAATTTCCTCCTTTACCTCATCGGAGGTAATTTCAAAACAAGTTCCCTTGGCATCCGGTTTTTTATTTTCCAAACTGGGAATGCTGGTCAGGTTTTTCAAATAAAATACCTCGTATGAAATGGGAGGTGCCATAGTCTTATTTTTTATTCTAAAAAAAGCCTCAGAGACCATACTGGCAATTTTTCCATTTCTAAAAATAGCACTTTTAACAACCACATTTTCAGTAGTCCCGACAGCCTCGGTATATAAAGTAGAATTTGCGCTGGGCATGGAACCATCCAAGGTATACCTTATTTCGCCCGCCCCATTGGTATTCTCCATAACAATGGTCGCAGCGTCATCAAATAGTCCCCCGGCCTTTTTATTGAGATCGGGCGCAGGTAGAATAATAGGTTGTTCCAACCTTTCAGCGATTGGATAATCATCTCCAAGTTCAAAACCTTCAAAGGCATTTTTTACAGGTCTGCCAATCCACGCCATAGGGGTCTTTATCCCTAAGGCAAAGGCCACCGTGGCCGCATTGTCATATTGATATACCGGGTATTTGAGCACATGGTTCTTCTTGACCGATTTTCCCCAAAGGATAAAAGGAATTTCCATTTCCTGTAAGGATTCCCCTCCATGCCCTTTACCCAATCCACCGTGGTCTGCACTTATAATTACCAATGTTTCATCGGCCATTCCAGATGCCTTGATGGCTGCCATTACCTCAGCTAGCATGGCATCCGCTTTTTCCACGGATTTATAATATTCCGGACTGCCATGACCATATTCATGTCCGCCATGATCCACATGATCGAAATGGATAAAAGTAAAGGTCGGTTTTTTCTCTTTGATATAGGCACTTGCCAAGGCTGCAGTTTCATCCTCGGACTTTGGATTTACATCGTAATCTACCGCACCTTTTTCAAACAAACGTCCAAATCCAGTCCAATGATAAATAGCACCTATTTCTGCATTTTCCTTTTGGTCATCTATTAATTGAAAGATGGTAGGAAAAAGAAAATCCTCACCTTGGGTAATTGTTGGTAATACAAAGTTGTTCTTTTCCCAACTATTGGAAGTAATTCCATGCTGCTCCGGACCTGCACCCATAATCATGGTTGCCCAATTGGTACTTGAACTGGACGGCAGTACGGCCCTGGCATGCATGGTCGAGGCCCCTTCACTGATAATCTTATCAAAGGTAGGGGTAACGGCCTTCTGCAATCCATTAGGGCTCAATCCATCAAACCCTATGACTACCACGTGTTTTACTTTGGGTCCCTGCTCCTGTTCCCTATTATTGCATGACCATAATGAACATACGGCAATCACCATTCCGATAGTGCCCGGAATCAATATTCTAGCGAAAGCCTTATTAAAGATGGCCGCAATCGTATTAAACGTGTTGGTTTTTAACACAAAATTTGTTTTGCTCATATACTCAGACTATTTAGGTTTATTAATCCAGTGTCCTGTCAACCCCACTTTAGCCATCCCAAGTCTTGTTCTTTTTCACCCGGCCTTCGTTAAAAAACAGTTACGTAGCTACGGCTATGCAACATTTTTTCGCCTTGCCCGGACAAAAAATAATGGCGACTTAAACGACACAGTAGCATTAACACAACACTAGTGTAAATATCATATGACTAAGTTACACTAAAAAGTTAATAATATTAAATTTTTGTAACTATAACTATAATTTATTAATAAAAAATTAAAAAGGATCGATACCTGTATCGGATATATTCCTTCCTATTACATTTATTCTACTCGTTATATTTACTCCTACCCGGATAATTTAAAAAGATCGCAATGAAATTCACCCAATAGCTAATGCGGTGTTAACCTACCGCAATAGAACAGAAAATGACGGGCATAGTCCCTTATGATTGGCCTGGATAAAACCGGTCTGTAGATATAACAAAATCTTAAATTGGAGAAAGCCTACGCTTTAGCCAATTGTATTTCCGGCTTTTCCACTAAGGTATTCCGCTTGTATTTCATTTTAAAGTAAAAAAGTGAGACCAAAGTAATAATGGTACCCAAAGCGGCAATTAAATAGGTACTGGTCATAAAAAAATGGAGCCATGAAAGCTTGTTCTGACCAAAATTCTTATAAAGAAGGACCCCCATACTACCTAAATAACCAAAAGCATCGGCAAGATATATTAGATAACCGGCATTTCCCTTTATACGGAAAGTGGCGATCATACGATCAAAAAAAATACAGTTAAAGGGCACATAACAAATATAGAGTCCAAAACCAACGCTTATCATCCAAAATATCGGAGAAATCAAGCCTATTTGAAACAATAGGGTAGAAAGACCAATGCCAATAGTACCAAAAAGTAATAAGTAATGATAGGAAACAAACGCTTTATAATTGTTCTTGATCACCCCTAAAAAACCAATGATCACCAATACCAAGAGGGCAATGGGCAATTCGGATATCGTATATATGGCAGCATCTCCCCCAAAACCTAGGGCATCCCAGATCTCCCTGGAAAAATTATCCCTAAAATCGCGCAATGCCGTTAAAAAAGTGTAGAAGAATATTAGAATTATAATCGGGAACAGGAACGTCAGAAAAACCCTTTTTCTATCCTTTCCGTTCATAGGTTTCCGTTCTGTCCTAAGTCTCTTATCCTCCTCTGAAGGCTGGGGAATTCTGTTCAACAACCAGGCAAAAAACACAAAAGGAACTAAAAAAACACCCCCTGCAACCGATGGCATCCAAAATTGGGACACCTGCCAATTTTCCATAACCAAAAGACCAACCGACTTTACGGCACCACTGGATACAATAAAACTGGAACATAAGGCCACTCCCAAAAATTCGGTAAACTTTCTACCTTCCAAATAGGAAAATACAATTCCCCATACCATCCCCAAAGGAAGGCCGTTTAAAAACATGAATATAAAATTATAAGGGGCAGGGGTTAGGGCAAATAAAAGTAGGCTGGCCTCGGCTGCAAGGATTAGACCCAGGAGATAATATATCCTCTTGTTGGGCTGCAGCTCCGAAATTACTTTAATCCCTATAAATTTAGAAAGCATATAGCCCAGCACTTGCGCAATGATCAGAATTATCTTGTAATCCACTCCGGCAAAGGATAGATCTTCAAATGTGGCTACGGTAAAGGGCTTGCGAAAAGCATACATGCAGAAGTAAGTGCCAAATGAGGCAAATGCCCCATATAGCAAAAACGAAATATCTTTTTTTACCAGCTTCAAAAATATTGGTAGTTTGGTCTAAATTTTCTCAAAAGATAAATGAACTTATTTAAACTTTTCCCAATTGGCTAAAAAATCACTCTTTTTCGCCCACTTTTCACCTTTTTTTGTTCCGTAGCCCTGCTATGCAACTCAAAAAGAGGTTTAATTGGACAAAAAATTGCTGATTTTCGCTTCAATCGGAAAGGTTTAAATAAGTTCAATATTAAAAGGCAATATTCCCTTTTTTTCAGATGTAAATGAATTTTTTAAAGTTATTAGATCGTTATCTAAAGATTAATGGAATAAACCACGGTATAATTTGCTGCCTCACCCGTCCCGATAGTTATCGGGACTACTGAAAAGATAGTCCCGTCCAAACGGTACAGGCGGGCCCGGCCCAAGAGTCGGAGAATCTTTAGATCAAGAAATGTCGGCATTTCTCAATCTAAGGGCATTCGCAATTACGGAAACCGAACTAAAGCTCATGGCCAAAGCCGCGATCATGGGCGATAAAAGGAGCCCAAAAAATGGATATAGGGCCCCAGCGGCTATAGGTACGCCAAGTGTATTGTATACCAGTGCAAAAAATAGGTTTTGTTTAATATTTTCCATCACTTTTACACTTAGGTTCCTAGCTTTTACTATTCCTTGCAAATCCCCTTTTACCAAAGTGATCGAGGCGCTTTCAATAGCCACATCGGTACCTGTTCCCATAGCGATTCCCACTTCGCTCTTCGCCAGGGCCGGAGCATCGTTTATGCCGTCTCCTGCCACCGCAACTTTTTTGCCCTGTTCCTGTAACCTTTCCACCTCATTCAACTTGTCCTGGGGAAGCATCCCCGCTTTAAAATCGGTAAGGTCCAATTCTTCCGCCACGGCCTTTGCCGTATCATGGTTATCGCCAGTCAACATAACTACTGATATTCCCAATAATTGCAATTCTGCAATGGCCATTTTGCTGGTTTCTTTTATTTTATCGGTAATCACAACAAATCCGACCACATTACTGTCCACAGAAATCATGGAAACCGTTTTGCCAAGCTGTTGTTGGGATTTAACCTTTTTGATCAACTCATCCGATATGGCAGCTTTAGCCTCTGCCATCATTCCTTCATTGCCCAATGCCACTTTTTTAGTACCTATTATTCCCGTTACCCCTTTTCCTGTGACCGAATTAAATTCCGATACCTTCAGTATTTCCGTTCCCTGTTCCTTCCCATACCTTACCGTTGCTTCCGCCAAGGGGTGTTTGCTCATTTGATTGAGCGATACTATGTATTGCAACACTTTTTCCTCCGAATATTCTTTAGTGGTAACCACTACTTTTTCCACAGATGGCTTTCCTGCCGTAATTGTTCCCGTCTTATCAATTATTAAAGTGTCTATTTTGTTCATTTTCTCCAAAGCCTCCGCACTCTTTACCAATACCCCGGATTGCGCCCCTTTCCCTATGCCTACCATAACGGACATGGGCGTGGCCAGGCCCAAGGCACAGGGACAGGCTATGATCAAAACGGCAATGGCATTTACAAAAGCATAGACATATTTGGGCTCGGGGCCAAAAATTGCCCAAACAATGAAGGTTATAACAGCCACCAAAACCACAACGGGAACAAAATAGCCCGAAATCCTATCCGCCAATTTCTGAATGGGAGCCTGACTACGACTGGCCTTATTGACCATTTCTATAATTTGTGCCAATAAAGTGTCAGCGCCCACTTTTTCCGCCTTCATCACAAAGGATTGGTTCCCGTTTATTGTTCCGGAACTGACTTGGTCGCCTTTCTTTTTATCTACCGGTATAGGTTCTCCGGTAATCATGGATTCATCTATGGAGCTTTCCCCTTCGTGAATGACCCCGTCTACAGGAATTTTATCCCCTGGCTTGACCCTGAGCAGATCTCCTATTTTAATTTTATCGATGGCGATGACCTCTTCTTTCCCACCTACCACTTTAATAGCCTTATTGGGAGCCAATTTTAACAGCTCTTTCACGGCATTATTGGTCTTGCTATGGGCCCGGGCCTCCAAAAGTTGTCCCAATAAAACTAGGGTCAATATTACGGTAGTAGCTTCAAAATAAACATGTACCGTACCGTGATGGGTTTTGAATTGGGCAGGGAAGATTTCGGGAAAAAGCATCCCGAACACACTAAACAACCAGGCAACCCCAGCTCCTATTCCAATAAGGGTAAACATATTTAGATTCCATGTCCTTATGGAACGATATGCCCTCTCAAAAAACATCCAAGTGGCATGGAAGACTACGGGAAGGGAAAGTCCAAACTGGATCCAGTTCCAATATTTCATATCCAAAACCGTATACAATGGGTTATTGGGCACCATCTCGGACATGGCAATAAAAAAAATGGGCAAGGTAAAGGCAAGGGCCAACCAAAATTTCTTTAAAAGCTTTTTATAGTTTTTCTCCTCTGCCGAAACATCAGCCTTTAAGGGTATTAGGTCCATTCCACAAATAGGACAGGACCCTGGTTCATCCTCGATAATCTCAGGGTGCATGGGACAGGTATATTGGGTATTGTTACCAATATTCGCCTTTACCTCTTCTACGAGATCCATTCCACAAACCGGACAATCGCCCGGCCGGTCATAGGTCTTATCCCCCTCACAGTGCATGGGGCAATAAAAGGTCCCTGTTCCCGACCCATTGGACTTTTGTTTTTTAGGGTGATGATGCCGATGCTCTTCCCCCGGCAGTGAAATGCCATAGGCCCCGCCATCATCCTCCAAGGCCTTTTTAAAGGTAGATAAGGGAATATGACCGTCCATTTCAATAATAGCTTCGGCTTTTTCCAAATCTACAGTTGCCTTTGTAACGCCCTCCACGGCATTTAAGGTATGCTCCACATGGGACCTACAACCATTGCAGGTCATCCCGTGTATCTTATAAGTGTGTCTCATCTCCGATCTTTATTAGTTTGAGATAAAGATAAAGAGATTGGAAAGGAACACTTTTTACAATTCTGGAGATTCTTTACATAATTTTGTCCAGCGGTTTTCTATCCCATTGCTGTAGTTTTTTATACGCTCCCATAGACATGCCGGTGACCGACTTAAACTGCGAGGCCAGATGGCTACTGTTCCTGTAATTTAGGGCATACCCTATTTCAGAAAAATTGAGTTCGTTCATTTGGATGAGCTCCTTTGCCCTTTCAATTTTTAGATCGATGTAGAATTTCTCTATGGTCGTACCTTCCTTTTTACTGAACATTTTACTTAGGATAGCGTAATCTTTATGTAGTTTTTCGGACAAGTGGGTAGACATGTTCCCTGCTATGTCAATTTCCCCATTGTTGATCGTCTTGATCAATTCGATCTTAATGTTCTCAATAAGCATATCCGTGGTATCCTTCACCAATTCGAAGCCGTTATTTTTTAATATGGTTTCTATTACGACATCCTCATTATCCGCGTTTTCCTCATAAACAATTTCTCCTAATTTTATAGATACAACGGCAATCCCGGCCTTGGAAAACTCCTGTGCCAAAAGGGTTTTACACCTATCACAAACCATATTTTTGATGAGGAGTTTTTTCATTTGTCAAACATTTGAAATTCGGGTTTGGTCCAACCTTTAATTACTGACCCTACCACAAAACTATCATAAATAAATAGAACAATATTCCCTCATCCAAAACTGGGAAGGGTTTCTATCGGCCTTCATACTATTTTAAGTGCAAAAGGAAGCATCTCGGGCTTCCAAACAGATCCAGAAGGTATTATAATGTCCAAAGCAATTATTTTCGATAGAAATAAAGAATAATATCAAATATTTACATCATATTCAGTCCGGCAGTACCTCTACGATCATTTCTATCTCTACGGCAATATTACCGGGAAGGGAACCCATCCCCACGGCAGCACGGGCATGTTTGCCCCTCTCGCCAAAAACGGCCACCATCAAATCTGAATATCCATTGATCACCTTGGGATGATCATGAAAATCAGGAGCCGCATTTACCATCCCCAAGACCTTGACTACCCTGACTACCTTATTTAAATTTCCCAATTCCGATTTTAAAACCGATAATTGATTGATCCCCGTAATTCGGGCAGCCTCATAGCCCTCCTCTATGGTCAGATCTGTCCCGACCTTGCCCTCTATATTTTCCCCGTTACTCTGGAGCGGTCCTTTTCCCGATAGAAAGATTAGATTTCCGGAGCGAACGGCATTTACATAATTGGCTACGGGAGCACTGGCTTCCATTAAGCTTATGTCCAATTCCTTAAGTTTTTCCTCTGGATCGTAATCGGCCGGAACAATTGGAGACCCTTTTGTTATTGGATTCGTTACATCTTCCTTTTTTGTATTGCAAGAAAGAACTATCATGACCAGTAATAGGCCAAAAATAAATTTAAGCTTCATAGGATTACTTTTAGACTATTCTATTAAACATTTTCCAACACTTCCTTAAGGCGTTTGGCCACAATTCTTTCCTGTCCGGGATCCATCATCCAGGTGGTTATGCCTATGGTTTCATTATCGCCTACCGTAGCTATTGCAGGATGGCCTTCCATTAACTTTTTCCGGGCGTCCCCAGGGCTGATCTTAACCAAATTGCTATCCCATTTAATCCGTAAGGAGGGGACATGATTGGCATAAGGCGGGACATATATTTCTGTCTGCACCCCTTTTACGGATAAGGCAGAGTCACTAATTAATTTTATTTGATTTTCCCATAGCTCCCATTCCTTTTTATGATCTTTGGCCAAATACATTTCCAAAGCCACCAGCATCCCCAGAACTTCTTCCTTATTTACTTTCATCCCCCTACCAATGGTGCTTCCCCGGGGCGGGGTATGCATCCTGGCCGCTTTGATCAGATCTCTTTTACCCAACAACAATCCGGCACTTTGCGGCCCCCTAATTCCCTTTCCTCCTGAAAATGCCACTAGATCGAACCCCATCTTGGTAAATTTAAAAAGGTTCTCCACTGGAGGTACGTCTGCGGCACAATCGATAAAAGTTGGAATGTTATGCTTTTTTCCAATGGCGATGAATTCGTCATATTTAATTTCCCCTTGGTCCGTATTGGCATTCAAAAACCACAGCATTGCCGTTTTTTTATTAATGGCCTTCTCCATTTCCTTGGCTGTTTTTACCACCACCAATTTAGCGCCAACGTTTAATAGGGCATGGGTATAACCAATATTATGGCCTTCCTGAATTATTACCTCGTGCTTTAATCCTGTGGTATCCGGAAGTTGGGCGGCTATTTCGGGATCCATTCCGGAAATGACGCCTGCAAGCCCAATGGACATGGCCCCAAATGCCCCTGAGGATACCGTGGCATATTCGCAATGTAACAATTCCGCAATTCTTTCACCAACCTTGTCCTGAAGTTGATCCAAATCCACGTATTCCGTAGCTCCAAATACGATAGCAGAGGTAACCTCTTCCGACATTAATGAACCGGTCATGGAAGTATAGGTTCCCGCAGCATTGATAAATGTACGTATGCCAAGTTCCTTGAAAAAGTTCCGTTTTGCCGGATTGCTTACTGCAGCACCTAGCAATTGTGGCGTTAATAATCCCGTACCTACCAGTCCGCCCACCACAGGTACGCTGGATAAGGTCTTTAATAATTTTCTCCTGCTTAGCATAATTTGTTATTTTATAGTTTAATCCTAATATTTCGTTTGGTCAATTTCCGGCAAACGGGTTTATTTCGCATTCCACATAGGTTTGGAAATACCATTAAGATCCCAGACCACAACCCCCTCCCTTAGGGTGAGCTCACATTCCAATTTTTGATCGCCCATCATTTTCTTCCCCTGTGTATCAATAAACCCAAAGTTCCCTTTTCTAAGATTTAGAATTGTTAGGTCCGCTACGGCCCCAACTGTCAGGTGTCCCAAATCCGTGCGCTTAATATATTGTGCCGGATTCCAGGTGGCACATTCAATGACCTGCTTGGCGGACATGCCCATATTGATAAATTTCGACATTATATTAAGAATATCCTTCATTCCCCCGTTCATACTTCCAGTATGCAGATCGGTACTTATGGAATTGGGTAAAAAACCCTGGTTCATGGCCGGAACGGCCTGCTCGAATACAAAACTGCCACCGCCATGGCCTACATCAAAAATAATCCCCCGCTTTTGGGCCTCAAAGACATACTTCCTAACCCTACCCTTTTCATCTACCACAGGAGTCCTTCCTTTTACATGGGCATAGGCATGGGTAAAAATGTCCCCGGGCCGAAGCTTTTCCATGAGCAGTGTTTCCAAGGACAACTCGGGATCACTACCTCCAAAATCGATCATCACCGGAATATTGGCCATAGTACCCGCTGCAACAACCCTATTTACGGGTTCCCAATCGAAACCGCTGTAATGGGCCAATTTCACCCCCACTATGGTTCCTTTGTGCTGCGAGGCAACATAGGCGGTCATTTTAGGGTTCATATCCTCTATGTTCTGTTCTATGGCACCTCCCTTCATGCCCGATCCTATAATATTCAAGAAAGACAATACCCTTGTTTTCGAATTATCTATCGTCTGCTTCTTAAAGGTGCTGAAATTCTTCCACCCTGCACCCCCTACATCCACGATAGTGGTAACGCCACTTCTAAAAGTAAACCCATCCGGAGGCAGACTGGTAAAACTATTGCTTAAATACGAATCCTCCTCTGTCCCAAAAAAATTGTGCCCGTGTATATCAAGGAGTCCGGGAGCCACTATGAACCCCTTTGCATCTATCACTGTCCTGGCCTGATTTTCGGGAATTTTAGAATCGACTTTTGCAATTTTTCCATCTTTTATGGCTACGTCCATTATCCGGTCCAAATTATTTTTGGGGTCTACCACATGCCCCCCCTTGACCAAGAGATCGTAGTCCTGTGC
>CBFGWQ010000101.1:0-13272 GCA_965652575.1 uncultured Arenibacter sp.
GGCTGCATCTGGGATATGCCTATGAGGCGGCACCGCAAAATACCATTGCCAACATGAACAATGGAACCCATGAGATAATGCTAAATGTAAAACTGTAATACAAAATCTTAACGTCCCAAGGGAAATTTTTTATACATACTCCATGGGAAATGCACTTTGGCGTGGGCGTCACGCCTGCCTGCGAGGCAGGCTAACTAACCGTAAGGCAGCCCTACCATGGTTGGCCAAATACCTTTCCTATCCCACTCTTTGTATAAATAAAGCACCTTAAATTGGAAAAATGTAAAGGATAGTGCCCTATATATGGTATTATTTAAATAATAGTCATTATCTTTTATGGGCCAATGTGGTCCCTGACCTATATTGTCGTTGTCATGAATAGACTATTGGATCAGTTAGGATTGGAACGCTTCATTTCTAATTATTACATCCAATGGGCATGTAGTGAATATAGGTGCCAACCGAAATTATTAAATTTTATTTAGATGAAAAACCAAAATACGGCCGTATCGCGAAGAAAGTTCTTGGATTCCATTACTACAGCAGCACTTGCGGTTCCATTTTTAGCCAATGCTTCTGTAAGTTTTGCCTCCCCGGTCAATAAGTTAAGACATGCTTGCATAGGGGTCGGGGGAATGGGGTGGCATGACCTTCAAAATTTTAAGGAACATCCCCGTGTAGAGATTGTGGCGTTATGTGACGTGGATGCAAAAAACTTACAAAGGGCGGCAGAGATTTTACCGGATGCACGGCTCTACACTGATTGGCGCGAACTTCTTGAACAGGAGAGGGACCATATCGATTCGGTAAACGTGACCGTACCGGACCACAACCATTTTGCTATTGCTTACCGGGCAATCCTGGATGGAAAACATGTTTATTGTCAAAAGCCTTTGTGCCATGACGTGGCAGAAGTACGCAAGCTTACCCAAGCTTCAATAAAGGCGGGGGTAAAAACACAGTTGGGTACACAACATGCCTCGGGCCAGGGAGATCGCTCAGCGGTCCGAATTCTAAAAGAGGGTGTTATAGGAAAAATTAAGCACGCCTATCTGTGTTCCAACCGTCCGGAAGCCATAGAAAGATATAGGTTGCCAGGCCCACGTCCATCGGAAGGACAGCAAGTCCCCTCCCATTTAAATTGGGATCTTTGGACCGGAACCGCTCCCATGCGCCCCTATTCTCCCAACATATACCATCCGGCCATTTGGAGGGCGTGGCAGGATTTCGGTACCGGATGGTCCGGGGATATAGGGTGCCATATATTTGATGCAGTGTGGAAAGGTCTGGGGTTAACGGCGCCTTTGTCCGTGGTGGCCCGGGTTCAGGATTCATGGCGGAAATCTTCGGAACGAAATGGGGATACCTGGCCGCAGGGCGACCATATCACTTGGATGTTCCCTGGGAACGAACTTACTGAATCGGATGTATTGCCTCTGGAATGGTTCGACGGGGAATTTTACCCTCCTTGGGAGGTGCAGGCCCTATTTCATGGAAAACCCTATCCGGCAGAATCGGCACTTCTCATAGGAACCGAAGGGGCCCTGCTTATACCCCATAAGGAAATGCCCGTTCTGTTGCCGGAAAGTAAATATGGGGAATACCAAATGCCCGCCTTGGAAGACCGCAATCACTACCATCATTTTGTGGATGCATGTTTGGGCCTTGAAAAAAACGAATCATATTTTGCCCAGACTGGGCCTATGACCGAGGCTATCTTATTGGGTACGGTGGCAATTCGGGTTCCGGATACGGTCTTGGAATGGGATTCTGTTTCAATGACGTTTCCCAATCAACCTAAGGCCAATAAATATCTTCAACGTACCTATCGCCAAGGCTGGAGCATAGGCGGTTTTTAAAAGCTCTAGTAATGAATAACATATAGTAGAACTTAAATATAGCTTTTGCCTTCACCGATTTTGGGGCAAAGTAGGAAACATCAAAAAAATAGTACAGCATTCAGAGTTTGCAGAATCCAATGATTCTGCAACAATGCCCTGTTATTCAAAAGTATATAACAAAATAGAGAACAAGGCCAGGAAAAAGCAAAGGAAGACCAAGAACAATAATAGTTTTAGTGTCATTGGAACCTCGATTCCATCACTTTTTCCCACCAATAGTTCCCTTAAATACTGCATACCTTTCATTTGATTATTTATATTGTTTTTTAATCCCGAGCTATCGGGGGGCCAGATGCAATTCGCCAATACATTTACCTACAATCCCTTTGATCTAATACCGATTTTATTGAATCTTCAATTCCGGTTATATGTCAAAAAAATCATGGTCCGTTCCAAATAATTGCACTTCCGTTTTTTAATCCCAAACGAATCCAGTAATCAATCTAAATATGAAAGCGTACAATACTACGGCAAACATAGCCACACTGAACCACATGAAAGCTTTGAAATAATTCTTAACAATAATGTTCCCTAGGTTTTTGAATCCTTCGGTATAAATTTCTTTTACGAGTAAAATTGTTTTCATACTTTTTGTTTAAAATTATAGGACAAAGTTCTACCGGTCTTGCCCCAAATAGAAATTTAGTGGTCAAAAAGGAGAAAATAATGGTTGAAAAACGAGAAGAATATTTTTGCACGGACAAACGGTAATTTACCGAGGATAAACCGCAAATGTCCGCAATGGGGCAAATGTTATTATATAGGTAATATTGGTAATTTGTCGATAGGCAGCTCCTTTGTTATGAATTTACCTTGGTGCTGCGCATTAATCCTTCCTGTGCCACAGAGGCCACTAGAATACCGTTTCTGTCAAAAATACTGCCCCTGGAAAAACCTCTGGAATTGCTGGCACTGGGACTGTCCATTGTGTACAAAAGCCATTCGTCTATCCTAAAACTGCGGTGGAACCATATGGCATGGTCTATACTGGCATAAAAAGTTTTTCCTTTCCTGAGTGCTTCACGATGGGGAAGGGTAGCGGTGGTTAGAATGTTGTAGTCGGAGGCATAGGCCAATAATTGTTGCTGCAGGGGCAAATCGGCATATACCTTTTCCGTAGCGCGCATCCACATGTGGTTAAATGGTGGGCCATCTTTGGCCAGTAGAGCGGTTAAGCGTTCCACGGGCTTAAATTCGAACACCTTTGGATGGGTGAGCTTTATAAGGTTGTAGGAGTCCGGATCTGTAGTTTTCATTTCCTCGATTTGCTCCAAGCTGTTCATCAACTTTTTAGGGGTTATTAGATTGGGCATGGTCATTTGATGCTCCACGCCGTCTTCCCGAACCTGAAATGAGGCGGCCATATTAAAAACGGCTTTACCGTTCTGCTTGGCTACCACTCTACGTGTGGTAAAACTACGACCGTCCCTTAAATAGTCTACTTCATAGGTAATGGGGATGCCCAGATCTCCTCCCAATATAAAATATCCGTGCATGGAATGTGCAATGCGATCATCGGCAACCGTTTGGTAGGCGGCATGCAAGGACTGCCCCAGTACCTGTCCCCCAAAAACCCTCCCCCAGGGGGCCTGATAGTTTTGTCCCACAAAGGTATTGTCGTTTATACGTTCTAAAGTAATTAATTGGATAAGTTCTTCTAAATTGCCCATATGCTGTTATCGATTTAAAATTAGGATAAGTGATCGGCAATGGGCCATTCAACATTATCGCAAATCTTATCATATCCCACTCTTGGACCTTCAATTTTAAGATCGAAGTAATTTGGAACGGCCTGTAAAATTGTCGGGACCCATAGCACCATTGTTTCCGTAGAAGTGCTTTTACCCTATAATAGGGATTTAAACCTGTCCGCCCGTGCCAATCGGACGGGCCTGTCGCAGACAGGCGTCGAAATCAAACTTGAATTTCCTTTCAATGCCTTGGCCCCGATACCTATCGGGGTGCCCCGAGGTAGTTTACTAAGATATGTAAAAGATTTAAAAGACAAAGGAATCGGGACTTTTTCCTGTTGAACGAAAATTATTGGGGCTAAAAATGAATTGTTCGGTACGATGACAATCGGTAGCTTATTTGTTTTGAACGGACTGTTTAATGCAAAATGACAATGTATTTTTCTTTTTGTTCAAAAATAAGGATAAAAAGATATTTTTATCCTTTAATATGATTTATATCATATTTTTTGTTTCTGTCCAAGGTTAATTTTGTCCCAATAAATTGTTAAAAATTACAAACCATGTATACAACCTTGCTTATGGACAAAGCTCAAGATCAATATTATATCTGGTTAAAACCGACCTATAAACAACAAATAAAAATAAACAGATGAAAATAATTTTAAAAAGTAGCGCAGTTCTTTTTTCAGTTTTAATGATGGGCTGTGGAGGTAAGGAAGAAAAGAAAAAGGAAGGCTTTAGTGTGGACAGGCCAAAAACTGCAACGGAACAAGCTGTACCGGCAACAGCCACATCAGATGCAAAACCTTCGGAGACCATCGATTTGGCCAATAAGGGAGTGGGGCCAATTACTTCGGTAAGCTTGGCGGCCGAAGTGGATCATGAAATGGCCAAAAAGGGAGAGGAAGTGTACAATCAAATGTGTTTGGCCTGCCATAGGGTGGATAAAAAGTTCATAGGACCGGCACCAAAAGGTATATTGGAAAGACGTAGTCCGGAATGGGTCATGAACATGATCCTGAACCCTGAGGTCATGGTAAAGGAGGATCCTTTGGCCAAAGCATTATTGGCGGAATTTAACGGCGCCCCAATGGCCAATCAAAGTCTGACCGAAGAACAGGCAAGGGCGGTATTGGAATTCTTTAGAACCTTATAACCATAAATACATAGCATTATGTTCCGGACAACCAATTTAAAATTATTGATAGTATCGTTTCTGATGCTGGGCATTTTGTCCGGTTGTAAAAACGAACCTAGGACAGTAACGGCCCCTACTAACGGTAAAGCCGGAATACAGGAAGTGGAAAGGCAGGGCCAGGCCTTTATTGCCGATGATGGTTCCACGCCCAATGTTCTGCAGATTGCCATAGGTTCCCCGGACCATTCCACCTTGGTGGCAGCGGTACGGGCCGCAGAATTGGAAAACGCCCTGGTAAATGCAGGACCCTTGATGGTATTTGCGCCTACCAATGAAGCGTTCGCGGCTTTGCCGGCAGGTACTGTGGAGGACCTTTTAAAACCGGGGAACAAGGATGTTTTGGCCAATATTTTAAAATACCATGTTACCGCCGGTAATTACAGCAAGGAATTTTTAATGAAGTTTAAAAAATTGGGGCAGGCCAATGATCAGAACGTTGCCGTTGAGGTAGTTGGGGGCGATGTTTTGGTAGGGGGCGCCAAAATTTTGGCCAGTGTACCTGCGGGCAATGGAATAGTACATGTGGTAGACAAGGTAATATTGCCCCCAACAGAATAATTATAGAACTCAATAATCCATTAAATCAAAAACAATGAAAAAGCATACCTATTTAGTATTGGGACTCTTGGGCTTTGCCGCCTTATTAACTAGTTGCGGTAACGGTAATCAGGGCAAAGGTTCTTCCGGAGCATTAAATTCGGGCAATGCCGAAAAAGTCTATGTGGCCCCTGGGGAACACGACGAGTTTTACGCCTTTTTTTCGGGGGGATATAGTGGCAACCTAACCGTTTATGGCCTGCCATCTGGACGTATGTTCAAGGAAATTCCCGTATTCTCGCAATTTCCAACATCGGGTTATGGCTATTCCGAAGAAACAAAGCCTATGTTGAACACCTCCCATGGGTTTGTGCCGTGGGATGACGCCCACCACCCTGATATTAGCCAGACCAACGGGGAACTGGATGGAAGATGGATCTTTATAAACGGCAATAATACACCAAGGATTGCAAGGATAAGCCTAACAACCTTTGAAACGGAAGAAATCATTGAGGTACCCAATAGTGCCGGTAACCACAGTTCCTCTTTTGTTACGGAGAACTCTGAATATGTTGTGGCCGGAACACGTTTTTCAGTGCCTATTCCACAACGGGATATGCCCATAAACCAATATAAGGGAAACTTTCAGGGAGCCCTATCCTTTATTAGTGTTGATCCGGAACACGGTCATATGGATATTAAATTCCAAATCATAATGCCCGGGTTCAACTATGATCTATCGCATCCAGGACGCGGTAAATCCCATGGTTGGTTCTTTTTTACTACTTATAATACGGAAGAGGCAAGTACATTACAAGAAGTGAATTCCTCTCAGAACGACAAGGATTTTATTGCCGCCATAAACTGGAAAAAAGTGGAAGAGTATGTTAACAATGGCGGAGGAACAAAAATGCCCGCCAATTATGCACATAATGTATATGATGAGTCTACGCATACCGCAATAAGTACCATGAAAAAGGAAGTTCTTACAGTAAACCCATTGGATGTACCCGGTGCCGTATTCTTTCTGCCAACTCCAAAATCCCCCCACGGTTGTGACGTAGATCCTACGGGACAATATATTATTGGTAATGGTAAACTATCTGCGGATTTAACGATACATTCCTTTGATAATATGATTGCTGCCATTGAGGGTAAAAAGTTTGATGGCGAGGCCTATGGTATCCCAATCCTAAAATTTGAGGATGTGCTGGCCGGAACCGTAAAAAGCGGGGGCCTTGGACCATTGCATACCGAGTTTGATGCCGAAGGGAATGCATATACCACATTCTTTATTTCTTCTGAAGTTGTAAAATGGAAACTGGGGACCTGGGAGGTGATCGATAGAAAACCTACCTATTACTCTGTAGGCCACTTGATGATTCCAGGGGGAAATTCGAGAAAGCCTTTTGGCAAGTATGTAGTAGCACTTAATAAGATTACAAAAGATAGATATTTGCCGGTAGGTCCGGAGATGGAACACTCGGCTCAGATTTATGATATCTCTGGTGAAAAAATGGAGCTTCTATATGATTTCCCGACCCATGGCGAGCCACATTATGCAGCAGGGATCCCAGCAGAACTTTTAGCCCCCAAATCGAAAAAGTTTTATAAACTGGCAGACAATAAACACCCTTACGCAACCCTAGGGGCAGCAGATGCCAAAGTAGTGCGCGATGGTAAGGATGTACACGTTTATATGTCAACGATCCGAAGTCATTTTACACCGGATAATATTGAAGGGGTCAAGGTGGGCGACAAAGTATATTTTCATATAACGAACCAAGAGCAGGATTTTGATGTACCGCACGGTTTTGCCATAATAGGTGCCAACACTTCGGAATTATTGATAATGCCGGGTCAGACCAAGACCATCATTTGGGAGCCCGAGCAAGTTGGGGTATGGCCGTTCTATTGCACCGATTTCTGTTCGGCATTGCACCAAGAGATGCAGGGCTATGTTAGGGTGTCACCGGCAAATTCCAATTTGGAACTTTCTTGGTCCCTGGGGGATTAAGATTACTTATTACTGGTTTTAAAATGAAAGCGGGTCTGGTTTAAGAAACTGCCCGCTTTTTTTAACAAGTTGAAGAAGGGGACGACCATCCAAAACATTTTTCGATTTGTAAATGGGCTCATCTTGACTTTTTGTTTTCAACCGAAAAGTTATGCTTTCGTATCCTGATGAAGCCTTTTTGGAGCAGCATGGCAGTGCTACGGTGGGAGAAAAAGACAAAATTAGGATGCAAAATGATGATTTTACAGGTAATAGAAAAAGTTAAGATGAGTTCAATAATAAAATGACAATAAGAAATGAAAAATGCAAGTATAATAATGATCGTTGGCCCATTATTTCTTTTGGGACTGTTCGCCTTTCCCCTATGGAACATTATGCTGGGAGCTCCTCAATATCCGGAACCATTGGGTATGAACATACATATTTCGGGGATAGAGGGAGTCGCGGAATTTGATCTTCAGAATATAGACGGCCTAAACCATTATATTGGGATGAAGACCATACCTAAATCGGGGGAAATGTGGGAATTTGATGTTTTTCCCAAGGTTATTATAGGAATGGTGGTACTTGGAGTACTTATAGGACTATCGGGATTCTTTGGAAAAGTAGATTTTAAATGGTTTATGGGCTGGTTTGTTTTGATGTCCGTTTTGGGCGTTTTGGGTATGTACGACTTTAATGTATGGCTTACCGATTATGGTTCCAACTTGGATCCACATGCCATCATTAAGGTTGTCAATGAGGATGGAACCCCTATGACCTATAAACCACCTTTGTTGGGATATCAAAAAATGTTGAATTTTGATGTAACCTCCCTCCCCAGTACCGGTGCCTACATGATGTTTATTGGAATGTCCCTAACATTGGCGGCGTCCTATTTGGGTTGGAAGAGTACAAGATCAGGGGTGAAACGGTCATCTAAAAAACCGGTTACCGTATAATTTTAGGATATGATGAAGTACAGAATAGTGGTGTTTTTATTTTTATTGTTGATATCTTCCTGTAACGTAGGCCCTAAACCCATTGCCTATGGGTCCGATGGTTGTCATTATTGCAGTATGACCATAGTGGACCGGCAGCATGCCGCTGAAATTGTTACGGATAAAGGTAAGGTCTTTAAGTTCGATTCCACTGAATGTATGATGAACCACCTCAAGGATATGGACCGGAAACAAAAGGCTCTTTATTTGGTCAATGATTACGATCAGCCTGGGGAATTGATAGATGCCACAGAGGCAATCTATCTAATAAGCGACCATATTCCCAGTCCCATGGGCGAATTTTTAACGGCCTTTAAGACCGAGCAAGCGGCCGTGGATGCCCTGATGACCAATAATGGTGACCTGTTGACCTGGGAACAATTAAAACTAAGATTTAAACAATAGAAATCCCTATAGGACAATGGGAAGGATAAAAATACTTTTCTGTTTTCTATTTTGTCTCTTTGGCAGTAATTTATGGGCCGGGACTATTACGGTCTGCGGATCCTGTGAGGTGAAAGCCATTAAGGAGGGTATAGCCGTGGCTGCAGATTTTGATACACTATTGATCAAAAAAGGAACCTATAGGGAATACAATATTCAAATAACAAAACCCTTGACCATCATTGGGGAAAACTATCCCGTGATCAATGGCGAAGATAAGGGCGAGATCATAACCATAGTTTCGAACAATGTTACCATAGACGGCCTTTTCATCATAAACGTGGGTACCAGTTATACCACGGACTATGCCGCTATCAGGGTGGTGGAGAGCGAAAATTTTCTAATTCGGAACGTGGTGCTGGAAAAGCTATTTTTCGGTATTTATTTGGAGAAGAGCAGGAACGGAAGGGTATATCACAACAAGATAATTGGGGATGCCGTGGACGAATACAATTCGGGGAACGGAATACAATTATGGTATTCGCAAAATGTAGTTGTGGAACGCAATATTGTGCAGCATGTTAGGGATGGCATCTACCTGGAGTTCTCGGACAATATTACCATTGAAAACAACATTAGTTCGGACAATCTTCGCTATGGGCTGCACTTTATGTTCTCCAATGATGATGTGTATAAGGACAATACCTTTGAGAATAACGGGGCAGGGGTAGCGGTCATGTTTTCCAAAAGGATAAAAATGCTGGGCAATACGTTTAAAAAGAATTGGGGCGCTACTTCCTTTGGCGTGTTGTTAAAAGAAATCAATGATGCGGAGCTTACAGGTAATACCTTTGAAGAGAATACGGTAGGTATCAGTATTGAAGGCTCCAATAGGATAAATTATTCAAAGAATGATTTCATAAAAAATGGCTGGGCCATAAAAGTACGGGGAGCCTGTTATTCCAATACCTTTATCCATAATAACTTTATGTACAATTCCTTCGATCTGGCCTACAATAGTAATTTGAACGATAATATTTTTGAGGAAAACTATTGGAGCAGCTATACCGGTTACGATCTGGATAGGAACGGCACTGGCGATATTCCCTACAGACCGGTAAAATTATTTTCCTATATCGTAAACAGGACCCCCGAAACTATAATTCTCCTGCGCAGTCTATTTATGGATATAATCGATTTTTCAGAAAAAATATCCCCTGTTTTTACCCCGGACGAATTGGTTGATGCAAAACCCTTAATGAAAAAAATTAAATGATACAGGTCGAAAACCTACATAAGAAATTTGGTAAAAATGTGGTGTTGGCCGGATTGGAGCTCCATATTGACCAAGGTGGAATTTTTGCTGTCCTGGGGCCCAATGGCTCCGGTAAAACTACTTTGATAAAAACAGTGTTGGGGATGGTACTTCCCAATAAAGGTACCCTATCCGTGATGGATTCCCCTGTAAAAAATAAATGGAAGTATCGTCAGGACATAAATTACCTTCCCCAAATTGCCAATTTCCCGGGAAACCTCAAGGTCAAAGAATTAATAGCAATGATAAAGGATATTAGGCAAAAACCGAGCGACGAACTTAAGTTGATCGGCCTTTTTGGATTGGAGCCCTTTCTGGATAAAAAATTGAGCAACCTTTCCGGGGGAACCAAACAAAAGGTAAATATTGTACTGGCCTTTATGTTCAATAGTCCCTTGATTATTTTGGACGAACCCACCAATGGTCTGGATCCCTTGGCACTGATCCGCCTTAAGGAACTTATTTTTGAAGAAAGGGCCAAGGGGAAGACTTTTTTGATCACCTCCCATATTATGCAGTTTGTAGAAGAGGTTTCAGACCAGATCGTTTATCTGCTTGAAGGTAAAATTTACTTTAAGGGCAGTATTTCGGAATTAAAGATCAAAACCGGGCAAAGCAATTTTGAACATGCCATTGCGGCCATATCAACCCACAACAATCATGATAAAGATATTGAAATATAGTTTCTACGATCTAATGCGTAGCCGCTGGAGTTACGTTTATTTTTTGTTCTATCTGTTGTTGGGCTTTGTGCTGCTGTTTTTGAACAATGAGCTCTCCAAGGCCGTGATTACCTTAATGAACGTCATCATTGTATTGGTACCTTTGATCGGGACCATATTTGGGGTAATGTATTATTACAATTCCAAGGAATTTACAGAACTACTTTTGGCACAGCCCATAAAAAGATCGTCCATTTTTTTGGGCCAATATTTCGGAGTCGCCGGTTCGTTGACGGTAAGCTTGGTATTGGGTCTGGGCATTCCGTTTGCTTTGTACGGATTGTTCCAAAGTAATGCCATCTGGGATTTTTCACTCTTATTGGTCACGGGTGCGTTCTTAACACTGATCTTTACCGCCCTTGCCTTTAATATTGCCCTTTGCAATGAGAATAAGATTAAAGGATTTGGATATGCCGTCCTGGTCTGGTTGTTTTTGGCGGTAGTTTATGACGGACTCTTTCTAATGTCGTTAATTGTTTTTGAGGAGTACCCCTTGGATACCCTTTCTTTGATTGCAACTATGTTCAATCCAATAGACCTATCCAGGACCTTAATTTTGCTAAAAATGGATATTTCTGCGCTCTTGGGGTATACCGGAGCTATTTTTAAACAGTTTTTTGGGACAGACCTAGGGCTTTTTATGTCTATCTTTATGCTGTTCCTATGGACGGCCATCCCGGTTTGGCGTCTGGGTCATGTGGCCAAGAGAAAGGATTTTTAATCGTACCTTGTTATTGCGTGATTGCTACCAAATCCCATATTAAAGTATCCTTGGGCTATTTTTTATTGGCCGCCCTCTTAGGGGTGTTGTTGAGGACTTTTGTAGTGGCCCCGATGCCCATCAATTATCGGTTTATGGTACATACACATTCCCATATAGCACTTTTGGGTTGGGTATATATTGCGCTTACTACCCTTTTGTACCATCTTTTTATGGACAAACAGGTTTTGGACAACAAGTACCGCAGGATATTTTGGTTTACCCAGATCTGTTTGTTGGGTATGTTGTTGTCTTTTCCCTTTCAGGGGTATGCCCTGTTTTCCATAATATTTTCTACCTTGTTCCTGTTGGCTTCCTATTGGTTTTCCGCTTTTTTTATAAAGTATGTGCCTCAACCCTTTAAGGGGACCAAGGCCTACATCTGTGTGAAATATGCCCTATGGTTCATGATAGGCTCTAGTATCGGCCCTTGGGCTTTAGGGGCCATTATGACAGTTTTTGGACCTGAATCCATAGGGTACCGACTGGCTATTTATTTCTATTTGCACTTTCAGTATAACGGATGGATGATCTTGGCACTTACGGGACTTTTATGGTATGTATTGGAATATTTTAACATTTATATTTCCGCAAAGACCTTTAGGTACTTTTTATGGACTGCGGTTCCTGGGATTATACTGAGTTTTTTTCTGTCGGTCCTGTGGACAGAACCTCCATTAATATATTACATTCTGGGTGGTATGGGCGCTGTATTGCAACTAATAGGCTTCGGTATTCTGATAAACATTTGCCTTGGAAGCAAGTTAATATTGAAATCGGCCTTTTCGCGACTTCAGTTGAATGTTTTAAAGTTGGTAGCCATCCTCTTAATGGTTAAAATGATTTTGCAATGGCTTACCGCTTGGCCCTTCTTTGCAAATTTGGCAGCTACGGTCTTGGATTTTACCATTGGCTATTTACATTGGACCTTCTTAGGGGTAATTAGCCTGGGCTTATTTTTCTTTCTCGAATTTTTTGGATTGATAAAACTGTCCAAAATGGCCATAACACTGTATTTGGGCGGTTTTCTACTTACTGAAGCCCTTATTTTTTACAGGGGGATGGCGGCATGCTTGGGTTGGCCTATGTTCGAAGATTATGCAATGTTCCTGGCGGGTGGAAGTGTGCTAATTCCGCTAGCCGTCTTTTTGGTCCTGTGGCCGCCGTATGGCACCGATGGCCATATAGTCAAAGTTTAATGGTTTCGGGACCGGTGTTGATAGATGTTCATATATAGCATGGTGGACATTTTCTGGGCCCTGTTTTTTGCAATACTGGCTACTTCCCCTTCAAAAAGTTCATCAATGGTGGCAAACCATTCGTTCAGCCAAAGTCCAAAATGTTCCGGAGTAATGGTATGGTTCATTTTCTGGTCTACCTCTTGGTGTACCGCTATGGGGTTGCCTATATATTTTCGTTTTAAGAGTAACTGACTCTCCCAAAAATCGGTCAATAGCTCCAAGTGACTGTCCCAGTCCTTTATTATGCCATTAAATATAGGCCCCAATATTTGGTGTTCCCTGATCTTGGCATAAAAACTGACCACCAAGAGGTTTACATCCTGTCTCTCTTTAATTTCTGATTTTAACAACATAAGTTTAATTAACACCTTGGGAATACCGCAAAGGTAGTCCGTTGAATTTGAATTTTACCATAATTGGCCATTTGGTGTAGCGGTTGGCCACCCTTTGGGACCGCACATGATATCCCATAAGCATCCGAAACTTTAGAAAATAGACCGTTGCACTGCTAGAATATAGAAAA
>CBFGWQ010000102.1:0-13112 GCA_965652575.1 uncultured Arenibacter sp.
AAACCCACCACGCATTTGTTGTATGGCTATTTGGTGGCTTGCCTCGTTGTCGGAGGCTATAAGATCGGCCACGGCCTCGGCCTGACTCAAGTCCATTTTTCCATTTAAAAAGGCGCGAAGTGTAAATTCCCCCGCATTTGCCATGCGGCAACCATTTCGTAAAAACAACTGGATTATTTGTTGTTGGATATAGGGTGAACCGTGACAGGAAATCTCTACAACATCTTCGCCGGTATAGGAATGGGGACCTTTAAAAAGGGATACCAAGACCTCATCCAATACCTTGTCATTTTCCATAATATGTCCCAGGTGTATGGTATGGCTTTTTTGCTTTTGTAAATCCTTACTTCTGATAGATCTGAAAAAAGGGTTGGCCAGGGCAATGGAGTCCTTACCTGAAATACGGATTACGGCAATGGCACCGGCCCCTGAAGGCGTAGCCAAAGCAATAATGTTGTCGTTGTTGATCATAGAATGATAATTGACCGTAAAAATACAATATAATATTTTCAAACTAGTGTTTGGATAACCGTGAAATGACTTCTCGGCTCCCCGCCCGAAGGGCCGTTCGGTACGGGCGTTCGAAGTGACGATCGATTGTCCGGTCGAGACCCAATAAATTTTATTTTTCAAGCGGATAAAATGACATTATTTTAAAATTTGATTTTGAGGTACAAAACAAATAAGATACCGGTAGAGTAATATTTAAAGGTTTAAGCTATAAATTGAAAGTTTCGAGGTCGTCATTTCGAATGCATATGAGAAATCGCACATCCAGCTCCCGGCCAGTATATGCGACTTCTCTCCCGATAGCTATCGGGAGTCCCGAAAAGGGACTCTGTCGAAGTGACTACCGTCGCCGAATTCATATCATAAATATGGAGATTATTAAAAGATGTCAATGGTAGCGGAGTCGAGACCTTAATTCAATGACAATGCATAACAAAACACCAGTCCCATTATCCAAATCACAAATTCGATAGTCCTAATTTATTTGAAATAACGTACGTTAAGCCTGAACACTTTTTGGAACGAACTGAAACCATCCTGACTATAACCGTTTGGGGATTATAATTTAATAAATGAATATCAATGATCTTAGGGCCAATTATTCTAGGAAAAATTGTGTAATTTTAATGCTGACCAATATAGCATAGGGTCCGAATCAAGATTTGGAGTTTAGTTATATCGGAACCTTCAATTTAATATTACCATGCTATATGAAAATGATGGGTGTATTTCCACTATTGGCAATGGGTCTGTTATGTCAAATCAACTTGGCACAGGAAACCCAAGTACCTGCAACTCCAATTGATAATATCCAATCCATGGGGCAAGAGCGGATTTTAGCCGAAGCCAAAAAGGCCAAGGAGGTCCAAAAGAGAATTGAAAAGGCTGAAAGGGATGCCAGAAAGTCTGAAAAAGCACAAAAGAAGGCTGAAAAGGATTTAAAAAAAAGGGAAAAACTTTCGTCGGAAATAGATAAAAAGAGAAGGTCTATTGCCAAAGATGAAAAGAAAATTAAAAAGATTCAGGAAAAAATTATCAAAGATGAAAAAAAGGGAAAACTGTCGCCCATGGAAATGGAAAAACTTACTCAAAAAATAGAGAAACTAGAAGAGGGAATCGAAAAAGATAAGGGGAAATTGCTAAAATTGGAGGGTAAACAATAAGGTTCCTATTATGGAACAATTTCATTGTTTATACGTCCTAATCGGTATGCCAATGCAGTAGAAGTGTAGGTGCCGGTTTTAATTTTAAGGAACAAAAAAGCCGTATTTTTTTGGGATACGGCCTTTTTTATAATGAAAGAGTGGGGTGTACTTTGAATTCAACCTTCAAGTTGAATAACTATTTCTAACTGTTCAACATTACCGGCATTACCAACATGGTCACATTTTCACCTTCGTCCAAACCGTCAATAGGGGTGAGGATTCCGGCCCTGTTGGGAAGGCTCATTTCCAATTGCACATCATCCGAAGTAAGGTTGTTCAACATTTCCACCAAGAACCTGGAGTTAAACCCTATCTGCATGTCGTCGCCTTGGTAAGAACAGGTCAACCGTTCTTCCGCTTTATTGCTGTAATCTATATCCTCGGCAGAAATATTGAGTTCCGCACCGGCAATTTTTAATCTTATCTGGTGGGTAGTTTTATTGGAGAATATGGAAACCCTTCTCACCGAACTTAACAATTGGTTACGGGCTATGGATAGTTTATTTGGATTTTCCTTTGGAATAACCGCTTCGTAATTTGGGTATTTCCCATCGATCAATCTACAGATCAGTACGGTATTTTCAAAACTGAATTTGGCGTTACTCTCGTTATACTCAATGAGTACTTCCGTTTCACTGCCGGCCAAAATTCCCTTTAATAAATTCAGGGGCTTTTTTGGCATTATAAATTCGGCCACTTTGGAGGCAGTGACATCCGTACGTTGATATTTTACCAATTTATGGGCATCCGTGGCCACAAAGGTCAAACTTTCCGGTGAAAATTGAAAAAAGACACCGCTCATTACCGGTCTTAGGTCATCATTTCCGGCAGCAAAAATAGTTTTGTTGATAGCAGTCGCCAATATGTCCCCAAGTACCGTGGTAGCGGACGGATTTGATAGTTCCACTGATTTTGGAAATTCGGCGCCATCGGCGTAGGCCAAGGCATATTTACCATGGTTGGAGCTGATTTCCACCGTATTATTATCCTCAACTACAAAGGTTAAGGGCTGTTCGGGAAAGGTCTTTAAGATTTCCAACAACAGTTTTGCAGGAACTGCAATGGTTCCCTCATTGTCCGAATCCACTTCCAATACAGAACTCATTGTGGTTTCCAAGTCGGAAGCTGAAACGGTGAGTTGCCTCTGATTTAAATCGAAGAGAAAATTGTCCAGAATGGGCAGTGTATTGCTGTTATTGATGACCCCACCTAAGACCTGGAGTTGTTTTAATAAATAAGTACTGGATACTATGAATTTCATTGGTTTATTTTTTTTAAGGAATCTACATAATACTACAACCTAAAACAGGGTTCTTGATATCCGTTTTAATCCGTAATATTCCTTGAATTACGGTCAAAACAAAGATATTTTAAATGTCCTTTTTAAGGAAACAAACTTATCAACACTTATGTTCCGTATTTTTTCTTACGAAAGGTGTGGATTAGGAAACCAAAAATAAAGGTCAAACATAGGGGTAGGCCAATATTAATCAACTGCCATTTGTTTTTTTGGTCATTAATTTTTTCCCCGTCCAAGAAAGGGATAGCTACTTTTTTGTTCCGAATGTTTATAAGTCCGGTATCGTCCAAGAGGTAATTAAGGCAATTTATGAGAAATTCCTTGTTGCCGTAAAAGTTGTTTGTCCATTTATCGTACCCCAATTCCAAAGGTCTCCCGTTTCGGACCTGGTTTTTTACAAGATCACCGTCCGTTAACACTATCATTTTGTTTTCGGGACCTTGATCCACAATTTTATTGAGCTTAATTGGTTTTACCCGGTTCAGGAACGCTGATTTGAAGGCGCCTTCCACCAATACTCCCAAAATCTTATTTCCATTATTATATTGGTCTTTATCCGGAGGCGTATTTATAATATCCAGTCGAATGGGCCTGGGTACTCCTTCGGTTTTGGATAAGGGCGAACTACTGAGCAGCACATGTTTTCTGTACTCATTGGCCAAGGTATCCAAACTACCTGTGAACTGGAACCGTACCGCTTCCAAATTGTTGTTTATGGGATGGTCGTTTTTGGAAAAGACCATAGGGTTGTAGTACCAGGGAACAGGGTTGTATTGGGAACTGTTCCCTTCTCCTGTAGCCAAGACTATTTGGGTAAAATAAAGGTCGTTGATCAGGTCCGTATTTAAACGAATCCCGTATTTAAAGAAAAAATCGTTCAGGTTAAGGTGGCGCGGCAGGGCCATAGCGGTACCTTCTTCATTAAAGAGGCTATCCAGCTCCATAGCCACCTGATCTATGAGCCAAAGCGATTTGCCTCCCCCGGTAATATATTGGTCCAAAATAAATTTTTCTTCATCGGTAAAGGCCTCTGTAGGCTTTGCAATGAGGGCAAGATCGAAGCCTTTTAGTTGTTCCGATACCTTTTCCGGATTGGTAATCACCGAGTCCAGGGTAATGGCGCCAATGTTGTAATACTCTTTTATGGCGGTCAAGTAATCTGCCATAAAAATATCGTCCAATTCCCCATTGCCCTTAATAATGGCTATTTTCTTTTTTTCCTTAATGTTCAATTTTGTAAAGGCGTCCGCAAAGGCATATTCCAGATGCTGAACGGAATTGTTTACCCGTTCCTCCGTGGTGGCACCAAGTTTATTTTTTAACAAGGGTACCTTTACGGTGCTGTTGTTGTAATTGACCATGGCCCATGGAAAGATAATTTCCTGGGAGACCTTTCCGTTCTGTTCAACCGTTACGTTGGTGGGGGTAAGGCCCAAGGCCTGTAAATCTGTGATAACGCCATCAACCTGAGGGGCCCCTTCAAGCGGATTCACGAAATTGAACTTTAAATTCTTGTTTTCCGCTCCAAATTCCTCTAAAAGTTGCCCCGTTTCCAACTTCAGTTTTTCAAATTCGGGAGGAAGGTTTCCATCTAGTAGAATATCTATTATTACCGGGGCGTTAAACTGTCCGACAGAATTTAATGCTGCCTTGGAAAGGGTATATCTGCCGTCCTCGGTAAGATCCATTCTCGCATAGAAATAGTTGGCCGACACATTTACGATCAGCAATAGGGCAACAGCCTTGATTATGGACAATACACCTTTCTTCATTACCTATTTTGAGTTTTTAGTCGGTTAATGGTCAGGTAGAGAAAGAACAGGGTAAGACTTGTGAAATAAATAATGTCCCTGGTATCCAGAACACCCCGGGCAATACTATCAAAATGGGTCTTCATTCCTATTTGTTCCACTAAAAGTACCATAGGGCCATTTGGCAATATTGTGGCCAGACTGTCAAACCCGTACAACATAATAAAGCACAGCACCATACCGATTATAAAGGCCACAATTTGGTTTTCCGATAGGGTAGAAGCAAATAGCCCAATAGCGGTATAGCTTGCCATTATAAATAAAAGCCCAAAATAAGAGCCCATTACCATGCCCATATCCAGATTGCCTATGGTGACGCCCAACTGGGAAATGGTATACACATAAAGAAGTGTAGGCAATACGGCGAGCAATGCCAGACAAAGGGAACCCAAGAACTTTCCCAGTACCGTTTCCCATAAAGAAATGGGCTTTATAAAAAGCAGCTCCAATGTACCCAGCTTTTTTTCCTCGGAAAAACTTTTCATGGTAATGGCGGGAATCAGAAAAAGAAACACCCAAGGGGCAAGAAGAAAGAAATTGCCCAGATCGGCAAAACCGTATTCAAATATGTTGAACGGTCCCTTAAATACCCAAAGGAACAGGCCGGTGAGCACTAAAAAGAGTCCTATGACCAGATAACCGATAGGTGAGGTAAAAAATGATTGAATTTCTCTTTTAAATATAGCGATCATTTATGTTGGTTAATGGTTTCCTTCTTTTTTATTGGGCTATATGCTACCGGTCCGTACCCGTATAAAATAGTTTGTTCTCCCGCCCTTCGTAATTTCTTGCTATTGTTTTTGGAGATGGCCCCAAAACTAGCAATATTTTTTATTTATGAAGGTCGATTTTATAATTCTCGCCGACATTTGTGTCTTGTGTTTAAGTAAAATTGATCATTACGGTATCCCTATAATCAAGACCCAATAGGGTAGAGGCCCCCCCCACGGTATTTAGGTCGCTCTTATAAATGGCGATTTCTATATATCCCGAAGAGTTGAAAAGGGCCAGTAATTCTCCGGGAGATTTGCGTTGGCTTTTATCCAGGTCGTAATTTATGATGTCACTGTATTTTTTATGGATCTCCCTAATTTTTTTGTTTCGGGCATGAAGCTCAAAAGGCCGGCCCTTGCCAATGGATTTGAAGATATTTTGTTGAATGTTGGTTACCACATTGCCATAGTTGTCTATATAAATGACACTTCCGGATATGGTCTTGCCGTCATCCGAAATTCTTGGATTGAACTCCCTAAGGTCTTTCAGGTTTTTAAAGGATCTGCCTATAACTTCCAATTTTCCGCCTCTTGCAATATGACTTGCAGCCTTAACAAAAACATCCATTTCGGGAAACGGACTATCAACGATATTGGGCAATTGAATTTCTACCACTTTTTCGGGGACTATTTCAGAAATGATAAGCCCTATTACCCCATTGTTGGCCGTAATAAAATAGTGGTCGTCCACTAAAACGGCAATATGTTGGTTTTCCGGTGTCAGTTCGGAATCCACGCCTACGATATGGATACTGCCGTCAGGAAAATTTTTGTATGAATTTTTGAGTATGTAGGCACATTCCTGAATGTTGAAAGGTGATATGGAATGGGAAATATCAACAATTTTTGCGTCCGACAATTCCTTGTAAATTGTCCCTTTTATGGCACCTACAAAATGGTCCTTATGTCCAAAATCAGTAGTTAGGGTAATTATAGCCATACAGGACTGTTGATATGTTTTTGGTTTGGTAAGTTGTTTTTTTACTTAAGTTTGTTGAACAAAATTACATAAAAAAACAGCGAACCAAAATATATATTGTCATATCTAATCCTTTATAACACCTCTCTTCTTTGAACGAACTTATAATAGAACTTACAGACATTAGCCCAAGGGAATTTTTTGGACAGAGCAATGAGAACATAGACTTACTGAAAAAGCATTTTCCCAAGCTTAAAATTGTGGCCCGTGGAAATAAAATCAAGGTCTATGGAGATGAAGAACTTTTGGACGAATTCGATAGAAGGTTCGACCTGCTTACCGCCCACTATGCCAAGTACAATAAGTTGGATGAGAACAGTATTGAGCGACTCCTGGCCGGTAATGGACAGGAAGTTTTCGAGTCGTCGGAGGTTAGTGGCGAAGTTTTGGTACATGGTGTAAGTGGCAGACTTATAAGGGCACAAACGGTCAATCAACGAAGACTTGTAGATGCCGCGAGGAACAATGATATGGTATTTGCCGTAGGTCCGGCAGGAACGGGAAAAACATATACAGGTGTGGCCCTGGCGGTAAAAGCATTGAAGGAAAAACAGGTGAAACGGATCATATTGACCAGACCTGCCGTGGAGGCCGGAGAAAATTTGGGCTTTTTGCCGGGAGATCTTAAGGAAAAGTTGGATCCCTATATGCAGCCTTTATACGATGCCCTACGGGATATGATAGCACCGGAAAAACTGGCACATTATATAGAGAACGGTACCATACAGATAGCCCCTATGGCTTTTATGCGCGGCAGGACTTTGGACAATGCCTTTGTAATTTTGGACGAGGCCCAGAACACTACCCATGCCCAAATGAAAATGTTCCTGACCAGAATGGGAAAAAATGCCAAATTTTTGATCAATGGGGATCCGGGCCAAATTGATTTGCCAAGACGTTTGATCTCGGGATTAAAAGAGGCCTTGTTGGTGCTTCAGAATATTGAAGGGATAGAGATTATTTATTTGGACGATAAGGATGTGATAAGGCATAAATTGGTTAAAAAGGTAATCGAGGCCTATAAGGGAATTGAGCATAACAATTGATAATTGCAGTATGGGTAATACAATAATTGATACAAATTTCAACTTTCCGGGACAACAACGTTTGTATAAAGGAAAGGTAAGGGAGGTCTATTATCTTGAAAACGATATTCTGGTAATGGTGGCAACCGACAGGCTTTCGGCTTTTGATGTGGTAATGCCAAAGGGAATTCCGTATAAAGGTCAAATATTAAATCAGATAGCCACTAAGATGATGGCGGATACCGCCGATATAGTCCCCAATTGGTTAATGGCCACTCCGGACCCCAATGTTGCCGTAGGATTTGCCTGTGAGCCGTTTAAGGTAGAAATGGTGATACGGGGATATTTGTCCGGACATGCCGCAAGGGAATACAAATTGGGGAAAAGAACGCTCTGTGGTGTTGCCATGCCCCACGGGATGTCGGAAAACGATAAATTTCCCGATCCAATTATAACCCCTGCCACCAAGGCCGAAATGGGGGACCATGATGAGGATATTTCCAGGGAAGCCATTTTGGAAAGGGGAATTGTAAGTGAGGAAGATTATCGGGTTCTTGAAAAGTATACCAAGGCCCTCTTTCAAAGAGGTACGGAAATTGCCGCCAAAAGGGGATTGATCCTAGTGGATACCAAATACGAATTTGGGAAAACCAGGGACGGCAAGATCGTACTTATCGATGAAATCCATACCCCGGATTCTTCCCGTTATTTTTATGCCGAAGGCTACGGGGAACGACAGAACAGGGGAGAGGCCCAGAAACAATTGTCCAAGGAGTTTGTACGTCAATGGTTGATAAGCAATAATTTTCAGGGCTTAAAGGGACAGGTAGTACCTGAAATGACCGACGACTATATACAAACAGTTTCGGAAAGATACATTGAGCTCTACGAAAATATTACCGGAGAAAAATTTATCAAGGCCGATATTTCGGATATCCAGTCCAGAATTGGGAAAAATGTTTTGGATTATCTAGCTACCTTAAAATAATTACCCCATTTTTAACAGGTCTTTTAATCGCAGTTGTTCCCTGCCCTTTAATCGGCTCCTTATTTTTAGGAATGCAATGGCGGTAATGTAGGCATCCCCTAATGCCGTATGCCTGTCTTTTTGGGATATATCGAACTTCTCTGCCAATTCATCCAAGGAATAGTGTTCTTTCTTTTTAAATACATTGGAATTCAACAGTGTTTTTTTGTAAAGATGTGAAGTATCCAGCACCTTGTTTTTCAACTTGGGAAGACCGTTTCTTTCCAATGCCCTGTTGATCATGGTAATGTCGAATATGGCATGGTGCGCCACAATTACAGCATTCTGCAAAAATCCCAATAGTTCTTTTATGGCCTCACTTTCACTTATGCAGGAGGTTCCGCCATTTTTGAGGATACCATGTATTTTTGCAGTTTCCGCATTGTAATGCTCCTGCTTTAAGAAGAGTTCCAAACTTTGGTTCAGGGCTATATTTTTGTTGACCAAACTTAGGGCGCCTATGCAGAGAATCCTATCGTTGAGATAGTCGAAACCGGTAGTCTCCGTATCCAAGACCACAAATCTTACCAGATTGGGGTCCTCGATCGGTTTTCTATTGAAACTATTCTCGTATTCTTGCCAATAATCGGGATAGTCGATTACTTTTTTTTTAAAGAAGTTTATCATCTCAACAAGTTTGAAACCTTGAATCTTATACTTACCAATTCCTGAATTTCCTTTATGGTCTTAAATGTCCTTTTAAGTTTAATTTTTTCTTCCTTGCTCAATTCCTCTATGGCGATATACCTGCCCGAATCATTGTGGAGCAGACCGTGTTTGGTCCGGAACTTCAATAGTGCCCTGGTGGCATAGGAACAGGCCATGAAGATTTCCTCGTTGTTGGGTTCCAGCTCCGCCAATTTTTCAAATCGCTCTGCGGTACTGTTGATGGATTTGACCGAATGCGATAAAATCAACACCCTTGCCGCATCGGTCAAAGGCATTAAAGCCCTTCTCTTTAGATCGAAAGAATCTTTATGCTCCCCGTCTTCCTCCACCAATAACTGTCTAAAAAAGCCTGTTGGCGAAGGGTTTTGTAGAGCGCCACTGGCCAGGTGTAAATAGAAAATAGGATATTTTTTGGTGGCATCAAAAATGTGTTCCGATAGCTCGTTCACCAAATTTATATCCCCATAGGTAATATTATAATCGAAAAAGATGGATGAAAGCAGTACTTCATCGGTCCCTGGATTTATTATCCATTGGGAAATGGTCTTTTTCCATTCCTCCAGACTTAAGCACCAGTTGGGATTGGAGGCCATCATTTCTGCAGGGCAATAATCGTATCCAATATCAAACAACCCTTTGTTTATTAGTTTGGACAATTTTAAAAAATAGTCGGTTGTTTCTATGAGCTTGTCCTCAGGTACATTTTCAAAGACCAGGGCGTTGTCCTGATCGGTCTGAAGGAGTTGTTCGCTACGTCCCTGGCTACCAAGTGCCAGCCATGCAAACTTTACGGGAGGTTTTGTTGGCATTTCCTCCAGGGATAATCTAATAATTTGTTTTACGCAGGCATCGTTAAGTTCGGATATTATTTTGGTAGTCAATTTGATCGGAATATTCTGATCCAGATAGTCCCGTAACAGCTGCGTAATACTTTTCCTGATCTGTTTTATCGATTTTATTTTCTTGGCCCTATTTATAGCTTTTATCAATACTGCCGGATTGTTGCCCAAGGCCACCATAACATCGTGTTTGGAGAGTATTCCGATGGCCTTTGAGTTGGGCGTGCCGTCCTTGGTTATACATAAATGGCTGATATTGCTTTTCATCATGGCCATCTGTGCCTGGGTTATGGTCATATGTTTGCTATAGGTAATTACCGGTGAGACCATTATTTCCCGGGCCATGGTCGTAATAGGGTATTTGCCGGTAACGATATTGTTCCGAAGATCTTTGTCCGTAATTATCCCTATGGGCATCTTATCCTTGACCACCAGCATGGCGCCCACCTTTTTTTCTGTCATTCTCTTGGCTATTGTTTTGGCCGTGGTGGTAGCGGTACAGCTCACCAGTTTTTTGGAATACTGTACAGACTGCAGATCCAATACTTGGGTATCGGGGGCCACGGGATTTATATCCGGTATCTCGTCATACAATTTGCCCCGATGGCTTTTGGAATACGGATTTCTGGTATTGGAGGCGAAACTTTCGATCAAAAAATTTCCAACGGCTATATTCCTTTGGGCGTAGGGTTTAAATATATTGATGGGAATGGCGTATAGAATGGTTTCTTCATGCGCCTTTGCGGTCATTTTATAATTTTCCTGGGCCATTAAGGGTCTAAGCCCAAAGATATCGCCCTCGTCGCACATGTCCATGATACTTTTGTCCAATCCTTTTTTGAGGGCAACGGCACCCTTGTTTACCACATAGAAATAGGGGTGCGGTTCATCATTTTCGGCAAAAACAACACTATCTTTTTCCTTATAGACAATGGTAATTTCTTGGGCAAGGGTTTCAAGATCGGTTTGGCCAAGGACATTGAAGGGCGGGAAATTTTTTAGAAAATCGGCTACCCTATGCGAAATGGTATTTTTCATTAAGTATGATATGTTGATACTTGGTCTATAATGGCTATTGTTTTCTTCCTATTTGAAGGTTATGGAATTAAATAAGAACCCAACAGCTGATTTTTATAATGCGTTAAAGTTAATTTTTATACTTCATCAATAAAAGAAAAGATGATATGATTTACATGGATTTTGGCAATCTTTTTTTAGTCCGAACAGTGTATTTGATTGAATATGCATTCTTAATAATCATTGTATAACAGATATCTGCCCTATACTTAAAATTTCGGTAGTATCTTCGTAGCCTTAGCACTATCAGGAGGACTTTTTTATCGAATTCCTTTGTATATTTAATATCGCATGAAGAATTTTTTTTCACTGGCCCTCCTTGTGGGATTGTTATTTTCCTGTACCGGAAATAAAAAGGAATCACGGACTTTGGAATATAGGGAACCAACGGCTACCAATTTGCCAGGGAATCGCTTGGCGGAAATTCACTGTGCCAGCTGCCATCTCTTTGTTAAACCGGAGCTGTTGCCCAAATCCAGTTGGAAGAACGATGTTCTTCCGGCCATGGGCCATCGGTTGGGGATATATAAAGGAAACCTAAGGCCGGATAGCCTCTTTGATAATGGTAGGAGCGGGGAGGTGGTCAAAAAAGCAAATATCTTTCCCGAAAGACCGCTTATCGCCCGATCCGATTGGAATAAAATAGTGGATTATTATCTTAACAATGCCCCGGATACCATAATGCCCCCTAAACGGGCCAATAAAATTAGTATGGGCCTAAAGCATTTCAAATACAGGGAGTCCGCTTTTTCCCATACTCCGCCCTTAACGTCCATGGTAAAAATATTACCGGAAAATAGGGGAGTGGTATTTGCGGATAGCAAGCGAAATATCAACAGCCTAAGCTTCCTTACCAAGAATCTTGAAAAGGATTTCGTTCTTGGCCTTAAAGCGGCACCTGTCCATTATTACGAAAGGTACGATACCATCTATTTAACAACTGCAGGCAAAAATATTTTTCCAAATGATGTTTCGGATGGGACTTTACAAAAGATATTTGCCAAAGGAACCGAAGGGGCGTATACGGCCAATGAAATACTTCCCAATCTGCAGCGACCTGTAAACATGGCCTATGGGGACTTAAATAACGACGGATTGGAAGACATTGTAGCTTGTGAATACGGCAATGAAACCGGAAAATTGGTTTGGTACGAAAACAAGGGAGGGGATGTATACACTATGAGGACGTTGGACAACAGGCCAGGTGCCATTACTGCAGTAATAAAGGATGCCAATGGGGATGGTTTTCAGGACCTTTTTGTGCTTATGGCCCAAGGCGATGAAGGAATTGTATACTATCAGAACCGGGGAGACGGTACTTTTTCCAGCAAAAGATTGCTTTCTTTTCTTCCCCTAAATGGTTCCCAATATATGGAGCTGGTAGATTTTAATGGGGATGGCTTTGACGATATAGTCTATGTCTGTGGGGATAATGCGGACAAAACCCCTATATTAAAGGACTACCACGGTATTTATATCTTCCTGAACGATGGGGATCTAAATTTTAAGCAATCCTATTTCTATCATCTGAACGGGGCCTATAAAGCTATGCCAAGGGATTACGATTTGGATGGGGATCTGGATATTGCGGCCATTTCATTTTTTCCTGATTATGTGGGTTCACCAGAGGAGAGTTTTGTGTACCTGGAAAACAAAGGGGATATGGAATTTGAGGAGTATTCCTTTCCGGAGTCGATCAAAGGACGATGGATCGTAATGGATGCGGAGGATATGGATGCAGATGGCGATATTGATTTGGCCCTGGGATCTTTTGTATATTTTCTGCCATTGGGGGACACGACCGGTCTGGGCCAAAAGTGGCTATCCAACGGACCATCAATTGTGGTCTTGGAAAATACTACTCGATAAATTATTGTGTATCGGGACATAATTGGAA
>CBFGWQ010000103.1:0-12976 GCA_965652575.1 uncultured Arenibacter sp.
TGTCCCTTGAAGAGATTTATAATGGTACCTTTCATGTTGAGGGGTTGGATAAATTACAGTCATTGAAGAATGGAAAACAATACACCATTTTGAGTATGGATAGGGCAACAGCCACCTCGTCTATCCAAAAATACGATTACAAGACCCAAAAAAAACTGGAGACCATAGTTTCTTCCTCAAGTGAGGTACCCTTTTTTTCATCCTATAGGTTTAGTGAAGACGAAACCAAGTTATTGCTGGCCACGGCAATTGAACCTATCTTTAGACGATCTACCTTAGGAATTTTTTATGTATACGACCTAAGATCAAAAAAAATCTCCGCTGTTTCAAGTTCCAAAATTCAGGAACCTTCCCTATCCCCGGACGGCAGCAAGGTGGCCTATGTACGGAACAACAATATTTTTGTTTGGGATATAGCTACCGATCATACCAGGCAACTTACATGGGATGGGGAGAAAAATAAGATCATCAATGGGGTGACGGACTGGGTCTATGAGGAAGAATTTGCCTTTGTAAGGGCATTTGAGTGGAATGTGGATGGTTCTAAATTGGCCTTCATCCGATTTGATGAAACCAAGGTCCCGGAATTTTCCATGGACGTTTACGGCAACGATCTTTACCAGACCCAAACCATATTTAAATATCCAAAGGCAGGAGAGATCAATTCAGAGGTTTCACTCCATATAGTGGATATGGACACGTACCAGGTTTCCCCGATCAATTTGGACGATCCCTATTATATACCAAGAATTAAATGGACGAAAGATCCCAATTTACTTAGTGTTCAGACCTTGAACCGCCATCAGAACAAGCTTAGGTTATATGCTGTAAGCGCTAAAGATAACATCGGCAGTATTTTATTGGAAGAAACCGATGATGCCTATGTTGGTGTTACCGACGATCTTACTTTTTTAGACGATGGCAGCTTTATTTGGACCAGCGAGAAAGATGGGTATAAACATATTTACCTGTACGATGAAGAGGGCAGGTTGCGGAACCAGGTAACCAAAGGCCCTTGGGAGGTAACCAATTATTATGGTTATGACCAAAATGAAGATCTGATCTACTATCAATCTACGGAAAATGGATCAATTAATCGGGATATCTATAGTGTAAGGGGCAATGGAGGGAACAAAAAGCGTCTGACTACCAAAGTAGGGCAGAATACCGCCGATTTTAGTGCCGATTTTACCTATTTCATCAATGCCTACTCCAGTGCAACTAATCCCCCGGAATATACGTTGCATAGTGCCAGGACAGGAAAAAAAATAAAGGATATTTTAGTTAATCGGGAGCTATTGTCTAAATTGGGCCATTATAGGATACATCCCAAGGAATTTTCCACTATAGCTATTAATGGTAATGATTTGAATATGTGGATGATAAAACCTATGGATTTTGATAAAACCAAAAAATACCCTCTATTTATGACCCAATACAGTGGCCCGGGATCACAACAAGTTTCCAATAGCTGGATGGGTGCCAACGATTATTGGTTTCAAATGCTGGCCAATGAAGGATATATTGTGGTGTGTGTAGATGGAAGGGGTACCGGTTATAAAGGGGCCAAATTCAAAAAGATGACCTATAGGGAATTGGGAAAATATGAGGTGGAAGATCAGATTGCCGTAGCCAAAAAGTTAAGTGAATTGCCCTATATAGACGAATCCAGGACCGGAATCTGGGGCTGGAGCTATGGAGGTTTTATGTCTACCAATTGCATACTAAAAGGGAACGATACCTTCGAAATGGCAATTGCCGTGGCCCCGGTAACCTCCTGGCGGTTCTACGATTCCATTTATACAGAGCGTTTTATGCGTACCCCTCAGGAAAATCCTGGAGGCTATGATGAAAATTCTCCCCTTAATTATCCGGAACTTCTAAAGGGGAAGTATTTATTGGTCCATGGTTCGGGAGATGACAACGTACATGTGCAAAATACAATGAGGATGGCAGATGCGTTGATCCGGGCCAATAAACAGTTTGATTGGGCCATATATCCCGATAAAAATCACAGTATAAGTGGAGGGAACACCCGCCTGCACCTGTACACAAAAATGACCAATTTTATAAAAGAAAACCTATAACCCATACGTATGCGGACCACCTTAAAACAAGCACATCAAAAAGAATTATTTGGCCATCCGGTAGGACTTTATATCCTATTCTTTACTGAAATGTGGGAACGTTTCTCCTATTACGGAATGCGGGCAATTTTGGTATTGTATTTAATTACGGAAACTACCGATAGGAATCCGGGATTGGGCTGGACCAATATGGAGGCGCTTGCACTTTACGGTTGGTATACCATGTTGGTCTATGTGGCCTCAATTCCGGGGGGGATTATAGCGGACAGATTACTTGGACAAAAGAAAGCGGTAATTGTAGGTGCGGTATTATTGGTAATAGGCCATAGTATATTGGCCATTGAACAAATGTGGGCGTTCTATACCGGGCTTGGTTTTATTATTGCCGGAGTGGGCATGTTAAAGCCAAATATTTCTACCATGGTCGGTGGACTATATCCCAAAGGGGATATTAGAAGGGACAAAGGATTTACCATATTTTATATTGGTATAAATATAGGCGCCTTCCTTTCCAGTCTGATCGTAGGTTATGTGGGAGAGGTGTACGGTTGGCATTATGGATTTGGATTGGCCGGGATCTGCATGCTTTTGGGCCTTTTGCAGTTTGTTCTTGGTCAGAAATACCTTGTGGGTGTGGGCGACTATCTTGGGAAGTCTACCAATGTGGAGGATCAGGAAGCCTTAAAAAGACCTCTTAATAAAATTGAAAAGGACAGGGTGATTGTTTTGGTACTCTCTTTCCTCATGGTTATTGTTTTCTTTGGGGCCTTTGAGCAAGCTGGCGGTTTAATGAATATCTACGCTTCCGAAAAGACCAATAGGATGTTGATGGGTTGGGAAGTTCCCGCCTCTTGGTTCCAATCCCTTAATGCCTTTTTTATTATTGCATTGGGGGCCTTGGTGGCCAATTTTTGGGCCAGTCGCAAATTGAAGGGAAAGGAGGCCTCCTCCCTTTTTAAAATGATCGTGGGACTGATAATCATGGGAACCGGTTTTTTGTTTATGACCGCCGCAACCGCCCAGTTTCAAAGTTCTGGGGCCTCCGCCATGTATTGGTTGGTGCTGGCCTATATGTTCCATACGGTGGGCGAGTTGAGCCTGTCCCCTGTGTCCTTATCATTTGTTACCAAATTGGCTCCGGCCAAATACGCTTCCTTAATGATGGGGCTATATTTTGCAACAACAGGGCTCGGAAATAAACTGGCTGGATTATTGGGGGAATCCGCTTCACATTTGGGAGAGTATACCGTATTTACCGGAATAGCCATTTTTTGTATTCTTTTTGGGTTGCTTATTGGGGTCTTTTTGAAAAAATTAAAGGCATTGACACATGGTGCCGAAGATAATGAGAAGTGATTGCCCTTTAAGGATCTAGATTCCTAAGTGACGTTCGATTGTCCGGTCGGGCGCAGTCGAGACCTGAATTCAATGACAAAACATACTTGGTATAATAGTAGTAAGTTGTATTTGATCCTTTAGTAAAGTAATTTGTAATTCCGTTATATATGAATACCGATATTGAAAATCTATTTAAGGACAAGGTTCTTGGGCATCCAGCGGGACTATTTGTATTATTTTTTACCGAAATGTGGGAGCGTTTCTCCTTTTACGGGATGCGTATTTTATTGGTGTTGTTTTTAACGGCTCCCATTATAAGTGATAATCCTGGGTGGGAATGGCCAAGGGAACATACTTTGGCCTTAATTGGCACCTATGCATCCCTCTTGTACCTCACCCCTATTGTTGGCGGATGGATAGCGGATAAGATAACCGGTTATAGGGTAGCAGTGGTCATTGGGTGTTTGGTAATGACCTTGGGCCATGCTGCAATGGCCGTTGAAACTACGGCATCTTTCTATCTTGGCCTTGCCCTGTTGGTTATTGGTACCGGATTCTTCAAACCCAATATTACTTCCATTATTTCCGAAATGTACCAAGGTAAGGAATCCAAAAAGGATGGGGCCTATACCATATTTTATATGGGCGTTAACGCCGGGGCTTTTTTCGGGATGATGCTCTGTGGATATCTTGCCGAAAATTTTGGCTGGTCCTGGGGCTTTGGACTGGCGGGAATATTTATGATGCTCGGGATGCTCCAATTTTGGCTGGCCAAGGATCTGTTCGGAAATATTGGTGCCAAACCCCTTAAAAAAAGGGAGGGTGCCTTATCCGCACATGAAGCTGTGGATATAGAGGATGATCATGGGAATAATGAGGTGGAAACCAAATTGAACCCTTTTACTCTTTTTGATAAGGTGCTGATCGTTTTATCCTCCATTGGGGGGCTACTTTATTTGTTCAATGATCCCTTTGAAAAAATACAAGGTACCAGTTTGGCACCATTTAGCATAGGTAACCTGAGCGGTACCAATGTGGTTATCCTTTGTTCCTTGGTCTTGTTTTTGGTTGTACTGGTCACCAGAATTGCCAGATACCTACCTATAGTGAGGGACCGTATTATAGCGGTATCGATTTTCGGATTTTTTACGGTTTTCTTTTTTGCTTTTTTTGAACAATCCTTGGGCTCTATGACCATTTTTGCCAGGGATTATACCAATAGGGAACTCGTTGGCCAGTCTGCCATGATCTTTAAGGTGGTAGATGCTTTGTTGACAACGGTCCCCTTGGCCATAATAAGTTGGGTATTGGTACTTTTGGCTAAAAAGACCTTTACCCGTATAGGTTTGTCCAATATAGTATTGGCCATTGCTTTTATTGTACTTTGGATATTGGTGATCTATAGGTTAATGGATAAATTTTCCCAAGAGGGCAATCAGGTAGATGCCACTTGGTTCGGTATTCTCAATTCATTTTTTATTATTACCCTTGCACCTTTTTTTTCCAGGTGGTGGGAAAGTAAGTACAACCCTAGTGCCGCTATGAAATACGGAATAGGCCTTATTTTGTTGGGATTGGGTTTTGCGGTACTGTCATTTGGAGCATCGGGGATACCTTCAGGGGCCAAAACGGCATCCGTAAGTATGATATTCCTAATATTGGCGTATTTATTTCATACTATGGGAGAATTGTGTGTCTCCCCGGTGGGGCTCTCCTACTTAAGTAAATTGGTGCCGGCACGTATGATAGGTTTTATGTTCGGGATCTGGTATTTGGCCATCGCTATCGGGCAAAAGGCTGCAGGAACCATGGGTGGGATGATCGATAGGATTTCCGAACAATACTCCATGGGTACCTTCTTTTTAATTTTCACACTGGTTCCGGTGGGTGTTGGGCTTGTTTCTGTCGTTTTAAATCCTTTATTGAAAAAATTAATGCATGGTATAAGGTAGTTATTGCCAAGAATAGAGAAATGCACCATTTTCCCCGGTGTAGTGAAAGGGCAGTTTTTTCTTAAAACAGGTTGCTTTCCATCGATCTATATAACTTTTATAATTGCTGCCATCGGCAATGACAATTTTTGGGGCAATGGAATCCAAAAGTCGCTCTAGGTTAATTTTGGGAGATTGGGTGAGTACCAAGGTATGTACATCATAGTTAATGGGAAGGGTTGTATGGGCACTATCCAATATGACCATTCTTTTTCCTTTAATGAGATAGCTGTTTTTTATGGGTCGATATTCCAATTCTTTGGTGTTTTGGGCAGTGGCATAATCGTTGGCCATTCTTGTTGTGGCTTTTGGGTCGTTGGTAAATACCGTAAGCTTTTGTCCTGTCCGATAGATCAGGCCGCTATTATGGGCAATATGCCCTATCACCAAGGATTCCTTGCTTCGGGCAATATGCCCGATGCCCAGGACATAACATTGAAAGCAGAGAATACAGATCAGGAATACGGCCACCCTTTTGTAGGATGCCCTAATAATTGCCGTTACCATGGTTATGATAATCCCATAACTGAGAATTAGTTGAACGGCATCAAAGGAAATATTTCTAAAAAGAAAGCTTTCTTGCCGGGCTACCAATCCAATAATCGAGTTCATCCAACGTATTACCGTGTCGTAAAAAGTAACCAGAATTGGCGGTAAACTGTTGGTAAGGGACAGTACTATTACCAATATTCCGAATCCTAAAATAAAGGTTAAAAAAGGAAGGATCAAGAGGCTCGAAATCAAGAACAATCCTGGAAATTGATGAAAGTAATATAGGCTTATAGGGAGTACTCCCAATTGGGCGGCTATACTTACGGAAACCAATTCCCATCCCTTTTTGATGATCCAATAGGGGGGATTCCAGAGTTTTTGTAATAAGGGATATATCCATACAATGGCAAAAACGGCGGCATAACTTAATTGGAACCCAACCTGAAATAATAAGAGGGGATCCAAAAGCAATAAAATAAAGAACAGTGACAATGCCAGAATATTAAAATGACTGGTAGGCCTGTTCAGGTAAAGGGCGTAGGCGACAAAGGTAAACATGCTTGTTGCCCTTAGGATGGAGGCAGAAAGTCCGGCCAAGAGGGCGAATGCCCATAATAGCAGGACAATAACAACCCATTTTATGGTTCTTCCTTTGGGGAGGAGTTCCAAGGGGGTCAATAGAAAATGGAGCAATCCCAAAAGAATTCCGATATGTAGACCGGACAATGCCAGGATGTGATAGGCTCCGGCATTTTTGTAATCGGCATCGATTTCTGCCGTAATTTCGTTGCGTTGGCCAAGGAGAAGGGCTTGGATAACACCTAACTCTTCAGTGCCAAACCCCTCTTTTTTTAAACTTTTAATGATATGGTCCCTTATTTTGTAAGCCGTTCCATAAATGGTGCCGGAGACCTTGGGTTTAAGGTAGTAGTCATTTGCCCCCAGTTTTATTTGATGTTCTATTCCAATATTGGCAAGGTATTTTTTGTAATCGAACTGATGTGGGTTTAAGGGGGGCGTAATAGGGTAGGGGCTGGTGAAAGTCAATATTTCATCATCGACCATCAATGGCCTATTTGAAGGGTCTGTAGTAATGTTCAAAAGTATTTTTCCGGAAACTTTTAAGCTGTCCATGCCATTAACATGGGCCACATACCTATCCGAAAAGCTATTGGGTTTTAATACGTCACGAATTTTTAAGGTGTAGACCCTATTTTTGTCGAGAGGTCGTTGGCTGTAATGCCGGCCAAGATTACTGGATTCACTTAGGGTCAAGCTCAATATACCAATGGCTATCGTAAGGAGTCCAGTGAAAAGAGCGAAGAGGAAGGTGGGCAGTTTACGGTAATGGACAAATACAATTCCCAATAGGATCAAAAAAGTCACGGTCAATGAAAAGGAGAGGGGGAGTGACGGACGTAGGTAATAACCAATCAGAATTCCACAGATGAGGCATAAGCTTAGCTTTACCGTGGTAAATTCCAGCAAGCGCATCCTAGAGGATCCGGGCAGCCTTAATAAAGGCATAGTTCCAATACCCCTCCTGTAAAGAGGAAACTATAACACCCCGGGACGAGGTGGAATGAATGAATTTGATGTCATTCCCGTCTACCTGGACCACCAGGCCTACATGGTTTATGTTGTTTTTTCTTCTGGAGGTGCCAAAAAAAAGTAGGTCGCCCTTGCTGACCTCCTTTAAATTTATTTTTTGGGCTTCCTCTGCCATTTGATACGAGGCTCTTGGCAACTGGATATCGTGCTCCCCGAAGGCCACATAGAGTAATCCGGAGCAATCCATACCCTTGCTGGTCGTACCGCCAAATTTATAGCGGGTGCCCGAAAATGTTAGGGCGGTATTTATGATCTGCTCGGTTAATTTGGAAGTAGGTTTGTTTATGGATTCACCGCCCAAAGGAGTCTCCCCTCTTATTTCGGTTGGTTTTTCCGAAGCTTCCACCGTTATTTTTCTTTCTTGGCGAGAGGTGTTTTTTTTCTTGCCCGCACCGCAGCCCACTAATATAACTATTAGGAATAAAGAAAGAAATTTTTGGACCATCCAAGTAAAGGTTAATACTCTTGGGTATCAAATTTAAATAATTAAATTAAAATCCGTCATTTTTTTCGGAAAACCCTTATAATGCCTCAAGCCAAATCGTTAATAATGTTTTTTAAAAGGCATATCCGTTTCGTATTGTTTGAACATAGGTTTTATCGTTGTTCCGTAGGCCGCCAAAAAATTTCACTGGTCTGCTTGGGCACTTTGAATAATCAGCGATGCCGCATTTTCACTGGCACCCTTGCCCCCAAGTTTTTTTTCCAGTTCATAATAGGCTTCAAACTGCCTATTTCTTTCGGGTCCGTGCAGGATTTTATCGAGTTCCTTTTTTAGATTTTTTGTATTTAAATCGCCTTGGATAAGTTCTTTCACAACCTCTTTGTCCATTATAAGGTTCACCAGGGAAATAAACTTAAGGGTAATGATCCTTTTTGCAATTTGATAGGAGATCCAATTGGCGCGATAGCAGACTACTTGGGGCACCTTAAAAAGGGCCGTTTCCAAGGTGGCGGTACCACTGGTGACCAAAGCGGCATAGGATAGGCTTAACAGATCATAGGTCTTGTTGGAAATAAGACGTACTTGGGACGATTTTAGAAAGGGCCGGTAAAATTCCAGATCCAGGCTGGGGGCCCCGGCAATTACGAATTGAAATTTTGGGAAGGATGTGGTAACGGACAACATAAGGGTAAGCATTTTTTGAACTTCTTGTTTCCTGCTCCCTGGCAAAAGGGCAATTATGGGTTTTTGCAAATCCAAATCATGCGCTTCCCTAAAATTTTTATCGCTGGTCCTAGGAATGTCACCAATGGCATCTATTAAGGGATGGCCTACAAAATTTACGGGATAGAGGTGTTTTTTTTCATAAAATTCCTTTTCAAAAGGAAGGATTACATGCATGGCATCGATATCTCTTTTTATCTTATGTATCCGTCCTTCCCGAGAGGCCCATATTTGTGGGGAAATATAATAATTCGTCTTATATTGGTTTTTTTTGGCCCATGAGGCTATTCTAAGATTAAAGCCGGAATAGTCTATAAAGACTATTGCATCCGGATTAAATTCGCTGATATCTTCCTTGCAAAAGGCGATATTTTTAAAAATTTGATTGATATTGGATATCACTTCCAAAAAGCCCATAAAGGCCATTTCCTTGTAATGCTTTACCAGGTTGCCCCCTGCGGCTTTCATTAAATCGCCTCCCCAACAACGTATGTCGGCGTCCGAATCCTTTTTTTTAAGGGCTTTTATGAGATTGGACCCATGAAGGTCGCCCGAAGCCTCCCCGGCGATAATATAGTATTTCATCCGTTTAGTTTTCTATGGTCATTAATAGTGGGCCCGTTCATTGTTTTGGTTGGTGCCGGGCCCAATACTAAAAAACTTTATAGTACAATATTAACATAGCGGTCAAAAGGGTGGCGATCATAACGCCCCTTGCCCTATAATCCCTACGGATTTTTAAAAATCCAAAAAAAGCGACCAAGTTTAGAATGGCCCCCAGTGCCAATAAACTGCCTACATGCCCCTGTTGAACGGCGGCCTGGTAGGTTTCTACAATGCCAAAGTCCGAGAAGATCAATATATACAGTAAGGTTCCAATAGTATTGGCAATGACGCCAACAATGAAACCGATCAATATTTCTTTTTTAATCATTTAGCTTCCAATTATTAATATGTTGAATGGCATGGTGGGCCGTTAGGTCAAATTGGGTGGGAACCACCGAAATATAGTCTTGGGACAGGGCGTATTCATCGGTATCCTCTCCCTTGTCCAAAAGTTCAAACTCTCCTGTAAGCCAGTAATATTCCTTGCCATTGGGACTGGTTCGTTTGTCAAATTTTTCTTTCCAGTTGGCTCGGGCCTGTCTACATATTTTTATGCCTTTGGGTGGTTTATTATCGGTTTTGGGAATATTTACATTGAGTACAACCCCATTGGGAATGCCATTTATAAGGGCCTCCCGGACTATTTTTTGGATGGCTTCCTTGCTCGATTCAAAGTTGGCGTTCCAGGAATAATCACAAAGGGAAAAACCTATGGCGGGAATTCCTTCAATGCCGGCTTCGATAGCGGCACTCATAGTACCGGAGTAAATAACATTGATAGAGGAATTGGAGCCATGGTTTATCCCGCTAACACAAAGGTCGGGCCTTCTTCCCAAAAGTTCCTGTAAGCCAAGTTTAACACAGTCGGCCGGTGTTCCGCTACAACTGTATTCTTCATTTGCACTGTTCTCCAAATCTACTTTGATCTTCTTTATATAAAGGGTGTTGTCTATGGTTATGGCATGCCCCATTCCCGATTGCGGGCTGTCCGGGGCCACTACGACAACCTCCCCCAATTCCATCATATATCTAATCAACGCCCTTAGGCCGGGAGCTGTAATTCCGTCGTCGTTCGTGACAAGGATCAAAGGTTTCGCCATAGTATATAATTTATGTTGCAAAAATACGTTTTTAATCTATTACCGCTTTTTGAATTGGGAAGGGGATATACTGAAATTTTACATTGAATTTATGGAAATGACAATTTCTTTTCAATGGACCCATCCTGAATTTGAATATTTAAGACGGGTTCAATATATGCCAGTGTCTCTGGCAATAGGCATATTAACAAAAGATTAATGGCAGATGGGTATAATATGGCACGATTTTTTCGTTATCTTAGGGTAATCGACATATTGGACCACTTTTAAAAGGCAAAACTTGGATTGCAGTGGTGGTTTGGTTAATTTTAGATGTTTGTAAATTTAAAAAAAGAAGGGGTGGTCTTTGTTCTGAAAAATTGCTCCAAATGTGGAAAAACAATAAAGAAAATAGATGAAAAGAAATTTAGCCTACGCATTGATTGTAATGCTTGTTGCGGTAGCTTCATGCAGTTTTACCAACAAATCATTTGAAACCGACGATAAGGACAAATTGTTATTGGACCTTATTACCTATGTTTTGGAACGCGGCCATTATCAGCCAAAAGATATCGACGATGATTTTTCCGTTAACGTTTTCGAAGGTTTTTTGGATATTTTGGATCCCACAAAGCGCTATTTTTTGGAAAGTGACATCCGGGAATTTGAAAAATTTAAGTTTCAGTTGGACGATCAGATAAAAAATACCGATATCGCTTTTTTTGATATGGTCTACCAGCGCCTATTGGAGCGTATGGAAGACGCCAAGGTAATTTATAAAGAGGTGCTGGACGAACCTTTTGATTATACGGTGGACGAAACCATAGAGATCGATTACGATGAACAAGGGTATGTGGACTCCCGTAAGGATTTAAAGGAACGGTGGAGGAAGCAATTAAAGTATGCTACTTTGGGCACTTACGATTCCAAACTGAATTTGAACAAGGAACCTGTCAAGACCGGTAAAGACGGGGATGAAGTGGATGAAGCTGAGGTCTTTGAAGAAGAAGGCAGTAATAGCGGACCATTGACACCGGCACAGGCCGAAAAGGCAGCAAGGGAATCTACCAAAAATACCTTGGATGATTATTTTGATTTTGTGGATGACCTGGAACGCAAGGATTGGTTTGTACAATACCTGAATACCATAGTGGAAGTATTTGACCCGCACACTTTTTATTTTGCTCCGGACGACAAAGAGAAATTTGATACCAGTATGTCCGGGAAATTTGAAGGTATAGGTGCGCGACTTCAAAAGAAAAAGGATCAGACCAAAATAGTAGAGATTATTTCCGGGGGACCCGTATGGAGGGATCAACAATTGGAAGTTGGTGATGAGATACTTAAAGTAGGGCAAAATGGGGAAACACCGGTGGATATTGTTGGGATGCGTTTGGATGATGCCATTAAGTTCATTAAAGGTCCCAAAGGTACTATCGTAGATCTTACGGTTAGAAAAGTGGATGGTTCCCTAGTAGTGATCTCCCTTACCAGGGACGTAGTGGAATTGGAGGAATCCTATGCCAAATCTGCGGCCGTTATAAAGGACAACCATAAATATGGACTTATTAACCTGCCCAAGTTTTATGTGGATTTTGAGGATTACAATGAAAGAAACGCGGCCACGGATGTAGCAAAAGAAGTAGAAAGACTAAAACAGGCCGGAGCCGAGGGCCTGATCCTGGATCTGCGCGACAATGGGGGCGGATCCCTTAAAACAGTTGTGGAAATGGCCGGTTTGTTTATTAAGGACGGACCAATAGTACAGGTAAGGTCTACCGATAAAAGCCCTGAAGTATATAATGATAAGGACGAGCGTATACAATGGGACGGACCTTTGGTGATTTTGGTTAACGAATTATCGGCCTCTGCATCCGAGATTTTGGCCGCGGCCATGCAGGATTATAAAAGAGGAGTGGTAATCGGGAGCAAGCAAACCTTTGGTAAGGGCACCGTTCAGAATGTAATCCCCTTGGAGAATATTGTAAGGGGAAATGAGCATGGAGATCTGGGGGCCATAAAGCTTACTACCCAAAAATTTTACAGAATAAATGGGGGGTCTACCCAATTGGAAGGGGTTAAGAGCGATGTTGTTGTTCCAGATCGCTATAGCTATATTGATCTAGGGGAAAGGGATCAGGAAAATCCTTTGACCTGGGACAAGATTGCCCCGGCAGAGTATACCCCATGGGACGGTTATATAGACTATGAGGCCACCATTGCCAGCAGTACAAAAAGAATGGCCCAGAACAATCAAATAAAATTGATAGAGGAAAATGCGCAATGGATCAAAAAGGCCCAGGATGAAACCGTAGTCTCTTTGAAGTACGAGGAGTATAAAAAGGGATTGGAACTGGATAAGGAAAAGGCCAAATATTTTAAAACCATATCGGATTACGATTCGCACCTCAGCTTTGAATCCCTGCAATATGAAAAAGAGTTGTTTGTCCAAGATTCGGTTTTGAGGGAAAAGCGGGACCGCTGGCATAAGGATTTGGCCAAGGATGTATATGTAGAGGAAGCTGTCAACGTTTTACAGGATCTAAAAATAAATAATATAAGGAATTCCAAATTGGCCAGTGTAAAAGGCTGATCGCAGATAAT
>CBFGWQ010000104.1:0-12947 GCA_965652575.1 uncultured Arenibacter sp.
TACCGAATGGGCTTGATCGGGAGTCATGTAATCACAGCTGGCATGTGGTCTTAAACCATTGTTAACAATGGAATTATGTTGATCTATAAAAATTATCCGGGACAACCATAAGATAAAATGATTTTTTGTACATTAAGTATTCTTAACAATACATTACAATGAGAAGAGGTAGTTGGAAAATCAGGATATTCATAGGCTTGGCCATTGTGGCCTTCGCCTTTGTCCAGCGCTGCAATAACAAGGAGGAAAACCCCTATACCGGCAGGGTCCAGAACATTAATATGAGTACGGAACAGGAAGTGGCCATTGGCCTACAGAGTGCTCCCGAAGTGGCGCAGCAATATGGCGGACTCTATCCTGATGAACGTTTACAGTCTTTTGTGGATCAGTTGGGCCATAAATTGGTGAACAACAGTATTGCCAGGGAAACACCCTATAAATATGATTTTCATTTATTGGCAGATGAGCAGACCATCAATGCCTTTGCCTTGCCGGGCGGACCCATTTTTGTAACCTATGCCCTTTTTTCCAAATTGAACGAAGCGCAACTGGCAGGGGTATTGGGACATGAGATAGGGCATGTAATCGGCAGGCACTCGGCAGAAAGGATTGCCGATAGCAACTTTTGGCAGACCGTAAGCATGGGGGCTTCCGTTGGTGCCGATGCCGGTGGAATTGTCAGTAGTATTGGCCAAAACACCCTATTGACCAATGGCAGGGACGATGAATTGGAAAGCGATGAGCTTGGAGTGCTCTTTATGATGCAATCCGGTTACGACCCCTATGAAATGATCAAGGTAATGGAAATTTTAAAAGCTGCGGCCGGTCCCAATAGAGTGCCCGAATTTCAGAGTACACATCCGGACCCCGATAATAGAATTGAACGGATAAAAGCGGCCATTGACCGATTTAAAGGGCAACAATAACGGATTTCCCTTTCCATGATTAGTATTTCAGGGTATTATTAGTATATTGCACCGATTCCAAATCTTATTACCCACACAAATTTAACCCTTATAGCTTTGATTTACAATCGTTTAAATGAGACTATATGGGAACATTATTACATTTTAAGAACATTTATTTAGCAGCATTCGAAAATTGTAAACCGGAATTTGTGGTAGTATTATTAAAAATTTACTCCATTTTCTGTGTGGCAATGTTATTCATGGCACTTTATGCCTTTGCATTTAGGGCCTTTACCGGATTTGAATTCTAAATAATCGGATTTGCTCTTTTACCTGAACACTATAAAAGCAAATTGAAGCAATAAAAAAAACCTATCGAAAATTTTCGATAGGTTTTTTTTATTGCATACGCAACCACTACTTCTTAAGATGGGCGTTGATTACTTCCAGGGCCTCCGTAGCATTGGATAGTTCTGCATGTTTTTGTACACTGCGACCATTATCGCATTTAATTTTAAGATTGGCACCATTGGCGATAAGGAGTTCCAAAATTTCAACTTTGTTGTAACGGGCAGCATAAATGGCAGGCGTTTTCCCCAGGGATTTTTGATTCACATCCTCTCCCAGTTCAATTAACCGTTTAACGGTTTCCAGATCCCCTTTTACGATCGCCTTGCAGAAAGAGCTTAATTCTCCTGGCTTGGCCATTAATACGGATTCACTTAGGGTGTACATGTTGTTACTCTCGGCACGAACGCCTGTGACCATGCACAATAATGCGATGGCGACTGTTAAAATTGTTTTTCTCATGATGAATAAGATTAATTAGTGATTATTGATTACCCTAACAGACTCCATTTGGTTAAATTTGTTTCACTTCTTGACCATAAATAACAAAATTTTAACAATAAAAAATTTTATTTCACCTCACCCGTCCCGATAACCATCGGGACTGCAAAAAAACAGTCCCGACCCTGCCTACCGGCACGGGCCGATAAGAAACCCCTAGGTTTACCTGGGGAAATTTTCGGAGCAAACCGCTATCGGGTCGCCTCTACAATATCCCTTTAGGTGAATTTGAAATTTTAAAAAAAGGTGTCTTAAATCCTAGTAATCCAAATACAATAGTTTTATTTTTGACACTAATAACAAACATACTATGAACAAGAAAGTAATTTTGATGATTTTGGACGGTTGGGGCAAATCCCCGGACCCCAAGGTCTCCGCCATAGAAAACGCCAATACCCCATTTATTGACTCGCTATATACCAAATACGCCAATTCCAATCTATTGACCGATGGAATGAACGTAGGCTTACCGGAAGGACAGATGGGCAATAGTGAGGTAGGCCATATGAACCTAGGGGCCGGCCGGATCGTATACCAGGATCTGGCAAAAATAAACCTGGCCATTGAAAAGGATACCCTAAAGGATGAGCAGGTGTTAAAAGATGCGCTGTTGTATGCAAAAAACAACGACAAACCGGTCCACTTTTTGGGATTGCTAAGTGATGGGGGCGTTCATAGCCATACCTCGCACCTGAGAGGACTTATCGATGCGAGTGAAAGTTACGGTCTTAAGAACACATACATACATGCCTTCACCGATGGTAGGGACGTAGATCCTAAAAGTGGAATAGGTTATGTAAAGGCATTAAATGAATATTGCTCGGATAAAAATGTAAAATTGGCCAGTCTTATTGGCAGGTACTATGCCATGGACAGGGACAAAAGATGGGAACGGGTAAAATTGGCCTATGACCTCCTGGTAAACGGGGAAGGTGAAAAAACAGACCATGTTGAAAAATCCATATTGGCCAGTTATGGATCCGGTATTACGGACGAATTCCTAAAGCCCTTATTGGTCACCGATGCACAGGGGTCTCCCCTATCCCTAATCAAGGAAGGGGATGTTGTTATTTTTTTCAATTTCAGGACAGACCGTGGCAGGGAGCTTACCCAAGTGCTTAGCCAGGAAGACATGCACGAGCTCAATATGCACAAATTGGACCTCTATTACGTAACCATGACCAACTACGATGATTCCTATAAGGGAGTGAAAGTAGTTTATGATAAGGACAATATTAGCGAAACCCTGGGAGAAACCCTGGCCAAGGCCCACAAAAAACAGATTAGAATTGCAGAGACCGAAAAATATCCCCATGTTACCTTCTTCTTCAATGGTGGCAGGGAAATTCCCTTTGAGGGGGAAGAGCGCATCCTATGTCCGTCGCCCAAGGTAGCCACCTATGATCTTAAGCCTGAGATGAGTGCCTACGAGATTAGGGATGCCATAATTCCCGAATTAAAAAAAGGAGAGGTGGATTTTGTTTGTCTCAATTTTGCCAATCCGGATATGGTAGGCCATACCGGAGACATGCAGGCGGCAATAAAGGCCTGTGAAACGGTGGATAGTTGTGCGGAATCCGTTATTAATGCCGGTTTGGAGAACGGATATACCACTTTGGTCATTGCCGATCACGGAAATTGCGAGACCATGATAAATCCGGACGGTAGCCCGAATACGGCGCATACCACAAATCCGGTCCCCCTGATTTTGGTAGATAACGAATTGAAGCATATAAAGGATGGGGTTTTAGGTGATATTGCACCGACCATACTTAAGCTTATGGGTGTGCCGCAGCCCCCATTGATGACAAGAAGACCCCTGGTATAGTTGTTATTCCCCTTTCAATGTCTTTGCGAGTACCAACAAAGGTGTAGTTTTCAAAGTATTGTTTTACATTTGCATTCTATGATCAAAATCAAGACTTTAGAAGAGATCGAATTGATGCGCGAAAGCGCATTGATCGTGAGCAAGACCCTGGGAATGTTGGCCAGTGAGGTGAAGCCCGGGGCAACCACCTTACAGTTGGACCGCCTAGCCGAGGCATTTATTAGGGATCACGGTGCCGTACCCGGTTTCTTGGGATTGTACGATTTCCCCAATTCCCTGTGCATGAGCCCCAATGCCCAAGTGGTGCATGGTATTCCCAACAACACCCCTCTTGTTGAAGGGGATATTATCTCCATAGATTGCGGGGCCCTTAAAAACGGATTTTACGGGGACCACGCCTACACCTTTGAAGTAGGCGAGGTCGACGCCGAAACCAAAAAACTGTTACAGGTCACCAAAGAATCCCTCTATATAGGTATTCGTGAATTTAAGGTCGGGAACCGTGTAGGCGACGTAGGTTATGCCATTCAACAATATACCGAAAGCCATGGCTATGGTGTGGTCCGGGAACTGGTAGGCCACGGATTGGGCAGGGAAATGCACGAAGATCCGGAAATGCCCAACTACGGCAAACGTGGAAGGGGCAAGAAATTTGTGGAAGGAATGGTCGTGGCCATAGAGCCCATGATCAATTTGGGGACCCGAAGAATTAAACAGTTAAAGGACGGCTGGACCATTCTAACGGCAGATAATAAACCTAGTGCCCATTTTGAGCATGATGTTGCCATCATAGACGGAAAACCCGAGATTTTGTCCACCTTTGCCTATATATATGAGGCATTGGGAATAGAAAGTGAGGAAGAAGCGGAGTTCCGTCAAAAAGCATTGGTGCTATAACATATAGATAATTTATCCTACATATTGGTTAAATTATATTCATGACCTTAATTAGATCAAAATTTGCCACTGTGCCGTATACTTTCCAGCCGTTAAAAATTATCACTTAATGACTCCGGGTGAACTTCATTTCTTTCTTTGGTCGTCCAATCCAGTAAAGCACTTTGAAAAAGTTATTTAAATACATCCTAAATACCGTTCCCCGACCGATACTCATTAAACTAAGTTATTGGGTGCGTCCGCTTATGGCGCTTGGCTTGCGGGGCGATCGATACACCGACCCCATAGATGGAAAAAAATTTAAGCGCTTTCTCCCCTATGGTTACGAACATCCTAGGGAAAATGTACTGTCGCCCTCTACCCTATCCCTGGAACGGCACCGATTACTGTGGCTTTATTTAAAAAATGAGACCCATTTTTTTAGGGACCATCTTAAGGTCCTACATTTTGCTCCCGAACAGGCTTTTTACAAAAAATTCAAAAACCAAAAAAACCTGGACTATACCACTACCGATCTAAATTCGCCCCTGGCGGATGTAAAAGCGGATATATGCAACCTCCCCTTTGCCGAAAATTCCTTTGATGTAATCTTATGCAACCATGTTCTGGAACACATTCCGGACGATACGAGGGCCATGCAGGAGTTGTACAGGGTACTAAGGCCGGGAGGATGGGGCATTTTTCAAATACCCCAGGACCTTAACAGGGCGGATACCTACGAGGACAACAGTATTACGGACAAAAAGGAAAGGGCCAAAATATTTGGACAGTACGATCATGTCCGTATTTATGGAAGGGATTATTTTACAAAGCTCAGGACCATCGGCTTTAAGGTAGAGGAAGTGGATTATACCAAAATACTATCCGATGCGGAAGTGGACCGTTACCGTTTGGCCAAAGGGGAGGTGATCCCCTTGGTGTCCAAATAGCTACTTAAGGATATTCTCCTTAAATCCGTTCGTCATATATTCCATAACGTTCCCCTGCGGACCCAAATAAATAATATAGCCTTCCAGCTCCTTATGTTGGGCCAATATGGCCTTTGTTTTCTCCAGATCCATGGCCATAAAGGAAGTGGCAAAAGCATCTGCCGTGGCACAATTGTTCGCCATTACACTTGTGGCCAAGATATTGGAACCCTTGGTAAATCCGGTTTTGGGATCTATGGTATGGACATACTTGGCGCCTGTTTCGGGATCAATTTTAAATTTCCTATAATTCCCTGAGGAGGCCATGGCAATGTCTTTCATATATAAGGTCCTCTTGTAGGTCCTACTCTCCTCCATCATGGGATCATCAATGGCCACTACCCATTTTTTCCCCTTGATCCTGTTCTCTCCCTGGGCCACCAGCTCCCCCCCTACCTCAATTAAAAAATCGGTAATCCCCTTATTCCTCAATAAAACGGCCAGACGGTCTACGGCATATCCTTTGGCTATAGCATTGAAATCGAAATATATGGCTGGACTTGCCTTTTTAATTTTATTATCCGAATTGATGGACACTTTGTTAAACCCTACGTAATCCAAAAGGCTATCTACCTTAATACTGTCCATTTCCAACTCGGTTCCCGGCCCGAAACCCCAGGCATTCACCAATACGCCAACGGTAGGATCAAAATACCCGTCGGTAGCCTCAAAAACCTTTCCCGAAAGTTCAAAAACCTCCCTAAACATAGCATCCACAACTATAGTAGAATCTCCCGCATTGATTCTTGATATATCGGAAGTAGGAATATAGGTGGACATAGACCGATTTAAAACCTGAAAAAGGGAATCGATTTCCCGTTCAAAATTCAATTCCTTGGTCGCCAAATATGTAATATTATAGGAAGTTCCCAAGGCAGCTCCAGAACTTATGTTCTTCACCCATTTGGATTCGTTGGTCCCACATCCTACAAGAACAAGAAGTAAAAAAAACAATCCTGAACGCATGCCACTATATTTTAATAAGTCCGTCATATTCCAAAATATAAGCTTCATTAAGATACACCGGCAGGTTCCTATCGGCTGCATTGTACAGACCTACCCCCGCATAATAGGCCTCTCCCTTTTGGGTCCGGGCATGCTCCTTGATCTTCAGCATCAGGGACCTATCGTATTCCTTTGGATCCTGCGGATATGGGACACTCCGTACCACAATAAAAAATAACTTTTTATCCTTAAGGCATACAAATTGGGGATTTTTTTGGGGCTTACTATTGACCCCCATAAACTCGAATCCCTCGGCTTCCAATTGTTTCCCAACAATGTTCATGGCCAAATTGTGCAGTTCCTGTTCCGTTAAGGGCGTACTCATTGGTTATAATTTAAAAATAAATCCGGACATCTTCACGGTATTCAAAAAAAGACCTGTCAGGTTTTCGAAAACCTGACAGGTCCTGCAACAAAAAATTTCAATACATTTTTTATTTTACCCCACCCGTCCCGATAACTATCGGGACTGCAAAAAAAGGCAGTTCCGACCTCTCCCAAGGAGAGGTAAACCCGTCCGGACCTGCACGGACGGACCGGAAACTCCATAACCCATGTTATTTCCTTATGCCGTTAAGACCGCAACTGAGGTCGTAACCAAACTGAATAAAGCTGCAACCTAATTTAAAAGATTATAAGTTAACCTCCAAAATCGTCAAATCTAATATGCTCATCGGGGATACCGAAATCCTCTCCCATCTTTTGTACCGCCTTGTTCATCAATGGTGGGCCGCAAAAGTATAATTCTATATCTTCCGGGGATTCATGATGGTTCAAATAGTTTTCTATTACACAATTGTGTATAAATCCTACGAAACCATCTCCCGGGGCATCTATATTCTCTTTTACTTTCCAGTTATCCTCAGGTAAGGGTTCGGATAGTGCCAAATAGAACTTAAAGTTTGGGAATTCCTTTTCAAGTTTATAAAAATGTTCCAGATAAAACAATTCCCGTTTGGACCTACCGCCATACCAATAGGTAACCTTTCTGTTGGTCTTCAATGTATTGAACAGGTGGTATAGATGCGAACGCATTGGGGCCATTCCTGCCCCACCACCAACATACAACATCTCAGAATCCGATTCATTAATAAAAAACTCGCCAAAAGGTCCGGAAATTACAACAGGATCCCCTTTTTTCAGATTAAAGATATAAGAAGATGCAATTCCGGGATTAACATCCATCCAACCATTTTTGGCCCTATCCCATGGTGGGGTAGCAATACGGACGTTCAACATAATTTCCCTTCCTTCAGCAGGGTATGAGGCCATGGAATAGGCCCTTTCCACTGTTTCAGGATTCTTCATCACCAAGGGCCATAGGTTAAACTTATCCCATTCCGCCTGAAATTTATCAGGGGTTTCGTGCTCCTCGGGATGCGCCGTGATATCCATATCGGAAAATTTCACCTCACAGGGAGGAATCTCGATCTGTATATATCCTCCGGCCTTATAGCCCATATCTTCAGGAATTTCAACTACAAATTCCTTTATAAAGGAAGCAACGTTATAGTTTCGTACAACGGTTCCCTGCCATTTTTTTATTCCGAAAATTTCTTCAGGTATGGTAATCTCCATATCCTGTTTCACCTTTACCTGGCAGGCCAAACGAGCGCCATGGTTCAACTCTTTTTTGGAAAAATGCGGTGTTTCCGTTGGAAGTGCTTCCCCACCACCGGACAGCACATGACATTCACATTGAATACAGGTTCCCCCACCTCCACAGGCGGAAGGAAGAAATATCTTCTGGTTTCCCAAGGTGGACAATAAGGATCCCCCGGAACCTACTTCAATTTTCTTTTCGCCATTGATGGTTATGGTTACCGGACCGGAGGGGGATAATTTTTCCTTGGTGAACAATAGTAGTGCCACCAATAATAACAGTAGTATCAAAAAAGCAACTACCGTTATCAGTATTGTTCCAATTGTGCTTGTAGCTAAGATCATTTTTACTCGTTTATTATAGCGTTGTTATAAGAAACCGTATTTTCCTTGGTCTCCTTAATTATTTTATCTTCCCCTACTTTTTGGGCCGTGTTCTGCTCTACTTCTTTTGGAGCTTCATCACCGCCTGTCAACATACCTCCAAAACTCATAAAACCTATTGCCATGAGTCCGGTGATTATAAAGGTGATCCCTAGGCCCCTAAGGGGTGCCGGAACATTGGAATATCTAATTTTCTCACGTATGGCGGCAATGGCCAAAATAGCCAAAAACCACCCTATTCCGGAACTAAGCCCATAATTAAAGGCCAATCCGATAGTTTGGATATCCCTGGACTGCATAAATAACGACCCTCCCAAGATGGCGCAGTTCACCGCAATAAGCGGTAAAAATATACCCAGGGAATTATAAAGTGCAGGAGAAAATTTTTCAACAACGATCTCTACCAATTGTACCATGGTCGCAATGGTAGCTATAAAGAGTATAAAGGATAAAAAGCTCAGGTTATAATCCGCGTACTCGGGTCCCAACCAGGCCAAGGCCCCATCCCTTAAAAGATACTGGTCCAACAACCAGTTTAAAGGTACCGTTACTGCCAATACGAAGATAACAGCTGCCCCAAGACCCACCGCAGTAGTCACTTTTTTAGAAACGGCAAGATAGGAACACATTCCCAAGAACGTGGCAAATACCATATTATCTATAAATATGGATTTAAAAAATAATTCTACATGCTCTAACATAACATTCTATTCTTATAATGACTACTAATTTTCCTCTATCAACGCTTTGTTGCGCGAACGCTGTACCCAGATAATGAGTCCAACAACGATCAGGGCCATGGGGGACAACAACATAAATCCGTTGTTCTCATAGCCGATGGCATATAGACCGGTTTTTTCTATGGGATCTCCCAGGACCTTAAACCCTAGTAAGGTGCCCGAACCCAATAGTTCCCTGAAGAATCCTATTATAACCAAAATCAGACCATATCCGGCCGAATTCCCTATTCCGTCCAAGAAAGACCTCCAAGGGCCGTTGGCCAAGGCAAAGGCCTCAAAACGTCCCATAATAATACAGTTGGTTATGATGAGCCCTACGAAGACAGAAAGCGTCTTGCTCAATTCATAGGCAAAGGCCTTAAGCACCTGATCTACCATAATTACAAGGGCGGCGACCACCACCAATTGTACAATAATTCTAATTTTGGACGGTATAATGTTCCGCATTAAGGAAATAACAACATTTCCCATGCCCAATACGAACATAACCGATAGGGCCATTACTATGGAAGCCTTTAGTTCTGCCGTAATTGCCAATGCCGAACATATTCCCAATACCTGAATGGTAATGGGGTTATTATCCGCCAATGGGTCCAATATCAGACTCGTATCTTTTTTTGAAAGTAATGCCATAGTTTAATTTTTAACTCTTATTGATTCCAAATAGGACTTATATAATTTTACGCTTTCTTTTATCATTGCGGACAGTCCATTACCGGTAATGGTGGCGCCTGCCAAGGCATCGACTTCATTATCGTCCTTAATTTCATTGGTGGGATCGTTATTTCCCTTGGCCACCGCAATTCCGGCATATTCCGTACCATTTAGAATGGATTCTCCCGTAAAATCGTCCATAAAGTAACGTTGCTTGATATTTGCCCCCAATCCCGGGGTCTCCCCCTTATGGTCAAAATACACGCCTTGAACCACCAAATTATTGTCCAGGGCAACAAAACCCCATATCGCATCCCACAGACCTTTGCCCCTCATGGGGATGATATAGTACTTGGATCCGTCCTTTTCACCAATAAATAAAGGCAACTTCCTTGTTTTACCGGCTTTTGCCTCTGTTTCCTGCTTCTTAAGATCGATTAGGTAAGCATTGTCATCCTTTGTAATCTTATCCCCTTCGATGACCAATTGTTCCTTGATATATTTTTTGAATTCATCGGCCACCTTATCGGTAGAAACAAAATTGACGCTTCCTTCGTCCACATTTTCATTTACGCCCATGGCATAAAGAATATTCTGTTGTTTTTCCAATCGTTCGTTCTCATGGATCTTTTCACTTAAGGAAGAGGCAAAAAATGCCAAGAGAGACCCTACAATGACCACCATAACGGCGGCAAAAATAACGGTGTAACTATTTTTATCTGTATTAACTGCCATGATTATACTGTTTCTGCTTTTAATTCCTGTGCTTTTCCTTCACCGTCCCTTGGCAAAATAGTAGCGTTCTTAGCACGTTTCATCCTTTTATTTATATTACCCCTAACCACATAGTGATCTATTGTCGGGGCAAAAACGTTCATCAACAAAATTGCCAAGAATACGCCTTCCGGATAAGCAGGGTTGAACACTCTGATCAATACCGATATAAATCCTATAAAAAACCCATAGAACCATTTCCCCCTATTGGTCTGGGCCCCGGTAACCGGATCGGTTGCCATGTACACAATACCAAAGGCCAGACCTCCAACGATCAGATGTTGCCAAAAGGCAAAACCCATCAAACCGTAAAACTTGCTTGTCTCGGTTATCCAGCCCGCATCGACCACTCCATTAAAGATAAGCCCCATAACGAGGGCACCTATTACGGCGCTCAGCATGATCCTCCAGCTGGCTATCTTACTATAGATCAAGAACAGTCCGCCCAACAGAATAAGCAAGGTAGAGGTTTCCCCTACGGATCCCGGGATAAACCCAAAAAACATATCCGAAACGGAATAGGACATTTCCGCCCCCTTGCCCTGTGCCAAATACCCCAAAATGGTCTCTCCGGAAATGGCGTCGGGACCACCGGCCAGGTCTACCGCCCGATGTACCCAAACCTTATCCCCGCTCATCCAGGTAGGATAGGCAAAGAATAAAAATGCCCTTATGGTAAGTGCCGGGTTCAAGATATTCATTCCCGTACCCCCAAAAACTTCCTTCCCGATCACCACTCCAAATACTACGGCCACTGCCAACATCCACAAGGGGGTATCAACAGGTACTATCAAGGGCACCAACATACCGGTAACCAAATACCCTTCCTCCACCTCATGGCCCTTGATTACGGCAAACAAAAATTCTACGGCAAGTCCCACCGCATAGGATACGATTACCAAAGGCAGCACGGTCCACGCCCCCATGATAAAATTCTCCCATGTTAAAAAGTTTCCAAAAAGGGAAGCCTGCCTCACTATACCATTGGCCGCATCTACGGCCGCATAATGCTGATAACCGGCATTGAATATCCCAAAGATCAGTACCGGCACCAAGGCCATGATCACCGTGTTCATGGTACGCTTTAAATCGTCCACGGCGCGTACATGGGAACCGGAATGTGTAGTTTCATTGGGAGCGTACAAAAAAGTATGGATGGCATTGAATGCAGGGGCCATTTTTTTACCCTTGTACTTCTCCTTTAGATTATGTAAATTATTTTTTAAGCCCATCTTTTATCCTATTTCTTTGTATAATAAATCCAACCCCTCCCTAATAATCTGTTGATGGGGCTGTTTAGAGATGCAAATAAACTCTGTAAGTGAAAAATCTTCGGGAGCCACTTCGTACAGCCCCAACTGTTCCATTTCGTCCAAATCCTTCACCATACAAGCCTTTAAAAGTTGTAAAGGGTAAATGTCCATCGGAAAAACCTCTTCATACAATCCCGTTACCACAAATGCCCTATGTTCCCCATTGGTATTGGTATCCAAATTATATTTCTTTTTGGGCCGCAACCAGGAAAAGGTCAAGGCCCTGGTGGAAGATATCTTGTTGAATACCGGTTTGTTCCATCCAAAAAATTCATAATCATCGCCTTCGGGAATTACCGATACAGTGTTGTTATAATATCCCAAATAACCGTCCGGCTTAGTTTTGGAGCCCGTAAGGACATCCCCGTTGATCACCCTGAAATTTTCGGTATTCACGCCACTGGCATAAAGAAAGGTAGCTATTTCGGAACCTATTTTGGTAGTGTAATATTTTGGGGCCTTAACACTGGAACCGACCAGGGCCACAACCCTTTCGGGATTATACCTTCCCGTAAGCAAAAGCTCCCCTATTACCACAAGATCTTGGGGCGCAATGGTCCAAACCACTTCGCCCTTATTGATCGGATCTATTTTGTTGATCTGGGTCCCGACCAAACCTGCCGGATGGGGACCGGAAACCTTATGGATTTCCGCACCTTCCATCTTGGAAAAAATAGATTGCCCCCCTTTCCCTATGGAGATATGCACCTTTCCGGGCGTTAACTTGCCCAGGGCCGTAATGGCCGCCTGAATTTCATTTTCCTTTCCCTTTAGCGCATAATCCAGATCTGCCGCCATGGGACTGGTAACATATGCCGAAATGAAAATGGACTTTGGCGCAACGTTCGGGTTCGCAATAATATCATAAGGTCTTTGCTTGATAAAAGGCCAACAGCCCGATTTTAATAGCAAGGCCTTAACCTCCCCCGCTTTGGCGCTTTTAGGGGACAAAGGCGTATGCGACACAAACTCCTGGCTTTTGTCCGCCAATATTTTCAAGGTTAAAATTTTTCTTCTCGCCCCTC
>CBFGWQ010000105.1:0-12773 GCA_965652575.1 uncultured Arenibacter sp.
AGCTATCGGGATTGCCCCAAGGTAGTTTACTTTTAAGAACATTCCATGCTATTTTTCCATTTGGGAACTGATAAAAGGAATTCTGGGAGCTAAAAAATAACCCGTAAGACTGGCAAACAGAATTGGGATAAAATACCCGAACCCTGTCAAAGTGGCCAAAAGAATAGTGGTGCTCATAGGTGTTCTGGTAACACAGGCGTTTACTGCGGCCATACAACTTATTATGGCCAAAGTGGGATTAATAGAAGGGAACAATAAGTACAATATCGACCCCAGGCCAACCCCAACAAAAAATAATGGGATAATAAATCCCCCGCGCCAACCGGATGTCACTGTAATGGCTATGGCCACAATTTTAAAAAACAAGATTGCAACAAGTGCATTTAATGATAAATCCTGTGTAAGCAATTGGTTAATTTCATGATGGCCAAAATATCTCGTCAAGGGAAAATAATAAGCTATAAGACCTAAAAGGAATCCCCCTATCAACGTTTTTATATAAATGGGAATGGGTCTCTTTTCAAAAATCAATTTAAAGAATTTTGTACAGTAAATAAATCCCCAGGCCACAACAGTTCCTGCCATGGCAAATACAACGGCATAGAGAAAATCGAAGACGCCGGCATATTCATATTCCGATAAATTCCAAATAGGACCGATCCCCAAATGGATGATCATTGCAAATACCACATAACTAAAACTACTGGCTACCAATGCAGGAATAATGGCCTTATAATACTCTACGGCGTGCTTGTGGTGAAGTATTTCCAGGGAAAAAAGACTTCCTCCCAAGGGGGCGCCGAACAAGGCGGTAAAACCCGAAGCCATCCCAGCTATACTTAGGGATCGTAGTTCTTCCCCTTTTAACCGAAACACTTTTCCGAGCCAACTTCCTGTTGATCCGGTGACCTGTACCAAAGGTGCTTCAGGACCTAGGCTGCCCCCTGAGGCCACACATAACAGCGAAGATAATATCATGGAAGGATTGTTCTTGGGGTCTAACTTTCCCTTGTTAAAACGAATGTTGTTTACTATAAGATGTATTTCGCCGGGATCTCCGATAAAGTAAATTATAAGGCCGGCCAATAAGCCGGCAATTGACATAAGGGGTATAACCTGCCACCCTTCAAAATAAGCCATTTTATGCGTAAGGAACTCCAAAATAATCCAATATAAGCCGGCAATGCATCCGCCTACCAGACCCAGAATGGCCCACAACAAAAAAGTGCGACTGAACACAAAAGGATTGAACCGAATGGGTTGGTCCAGGATATTCAGATAGGTAATTAGTTTTCTTCTTCGTTTAAGCTTCACTGTTCGATATTTTTTACAAAGGGATGCATTGATCTTCCAAAGATTATTTTGAAACTTTAAATATAGGCACTTGACGGATAATGAAGAAGAATTTTAGGAAAGTATGGGCTTTTATGGAAATTTGTACTAAAAAATTATTGATTTCCATGGTTCAATTACAAACCCTATGGTCTGTGTAACACACTATTGTACCATTTACAGTACCGGGTTTGGTATATGGCCGATAAATTGTACACAAAGTCCGATATTTAATAGGTATCCCAAAATGGACCAAAAGCAAAAACCAACCTTTCGGTTGGTTCGTTATTTATCTGCTTACAAATAGGTATAAGCCAAAAAAAGGGTTAAAGATTAGCTGTTTAATTCACGGAGATTAAGGAAACCTCAAAAATAAGTACGGAACCCCCAGGGATTCCCCTATAGTCCCTGCTGCCGTATCCCAAATGGGCGGGTACCAAAAGTATTCCGCTCCCACCTTCCTTAAAATAGGTAATCCCCTCTGTCCAACCTGCTATAACTCCGTTTAAACCAAAAGTTATCCCCTCCCCATCACTTTGATCAAAGACCGATCCATTGAGAAAATATCCTTTATAGGCCACCGTTACATTGGAAGTGGCCACGGCCTGGGTCCCTGTCCCTTCTTCCTCTATTACATAATACAATCCTGAACTGCTTCGTACGGCGCTTAAGTTATTGTCCTTAACATAAGCCTGGATATCGGTCTCGTTCTTGGCTACATAATCAATGTCCTCCCCATTTTTTTTATCGTTATCACAAGAAATAAATAGCACTAGGGCCAAGACAATAAATGTATTCTTCATAGTTGTTTTTTTTAGGGCCGAATATAACAAAATACCGAAGATCGGCTAAGGACATTAACCCTAAAAATTTTATAAATTACCTGTCATTTAAAAACAAAAACACCCTTAAAACCTTATTAAAAAGTCTTTAAGGGTGTTCCGCCATATAGAACAAATTATTTATACAACAAACCCTGGCCTGTAATTTCTTGTTACGAACTGATTTGCTTCCTCAAGATTGGTAATACGCATGTTCTCTCCGTCCCAAAGTAATTTTTTACGGGCAAAGAACTCCATTTTGCCTTTCTCATTTTCTCTTTGCAACAAATAGCTTCGAATGGCAAGGTTCCCCATTAGAACGGTCTCGGTCATAGGTCCCGCATAGTCGAAGGAAGATGTTAGCCCAAGATGTTCCTTACTGCCAAAACCGGCCTTACAGGCATCTATCCATAAACGTTGATGTCCGTATTCCGGTTCATCATTGGGTTCCACTTCGGGTCCAAAATCCGTAGAGCCATCGTTCATATATAATTTTGGCATCAAAGGGGAACTATCGTTGATATTGGTAGAAATAATTCCTTTTTCCCCTATCATCAATACCCCGTTTTGACTTCCATGTCCACCAATTTCATGGTCGGCCGGAATAATTTCCGGATGTGCAGGCCGTATACCTCCATCGCTCCAGGTCATCTCAATAGGGGATTGGCTCTTATCCGTGGCCCCAAAATGCAGGGTAATAAAAGAGGAAGCGGGACAGCCCTCCGGATGGTAGTCCGCATTCCACATATTGGTATAAACCGCCCCCACGCTACATTCTGCATCCGTTGGGTATTTAAGCCCCAAGGTCCTAAAAGGAATATCGATCAAATGGCATCCTACATCACCAAGCGCCCCGGTGCCATACTCCCACCAACCTCTCCATCCGAAGGGATGTAAATTGGGGGTATAAGGTTTAAATTCAGAAGGTCCCAACCACAGATCCCAATTAAGGTCCTTAGGTTTGGCACTTGGGTCCGGCTTAGGAAATGCGCCCCCTTGCGGCCAAACCGGTCTATTGGTCCATATCTGTACCTTGGATATCTTTCCCATTACTCCGGAATCTACCCATTTTTGAACCATGCCCAATAGCGGGTTGGAGCCTCCCTGGTTTCCCATTTGGGTCACTATTTTCTTGCTCCTGGCCATCTCCGTAAGCATTCTTGCCTCCCGTATATTATGTGTCATAGGCTTTTGCACATACACATGAACCCCGCGCTCCATGGCATATGCAGCGGCCGGTCCGTGAACATGGTCCGGGGTGGATATGGTAACGGCATCGATCCCCTTTTCCTTGTCCAACATCTCCCTAAAATCGGCATAAAGCTTTGCTTTAGGGAAAAGTTCAACAGATTTTTTTGCCGATCCCGAAAAATCCACATCACATAAAGCGACCACTTTTTCCCTACCCCCTACGGAAGCGTTACGAATATCACTGGCACCTTTTCCTCCGGCACCTATGGCCGCTATGTTCAATCGGTCACTGGGAGCGGTATACCCCACTCCCCCCAGTACATGCCTGGGCACAAAAAAGATGGAAGAGGCCAAAGCTCCTTTTTTAATAAATGACCTGCGCGAATCCACAGATTTACTTGATTTTTTTTTCTTCATAATTGTTGATTATTACAGTTTATATTATTGAATCCATTATATTTCCAAATTAAGAGCATCCCTTTTATTCCCCCTTACATCCATTGCTTTCGCCAGGTTGCCCTTCTGTGGATTTACCCACATTGCATCCAATCCCAAACATTCCATTTTGCCCTAAACCCCTACATAAATCTCTTGGGAAACAGCAAGATAAAACATATTGATGGACATATTCACTGAGATTCTCTCAAAAACTACTATAATTTTAACCTTCCCAAAAAACCTTGGTCCTGTTATACTTGTATAATGAAGCTCTCCAAACAGAATGGTCTGGGCCATCCATGCTGCATACTATTTGTATCCATGCTTCAACCCTACATCTCCTATAACCAAATCTTTTCCCAATTCAGGACATATTCGGCAAGTGCAATGCATATGGATAGGATCAAGAATTATCCATTGCAATAAGGGGCAGGTTTGCTATTTATTTTATATTGCAAAACATTTTAGCCCTTTTTAATCAAAGCTTCGGTTTTAAGCACATAAATGCGACTCTCTTTTTCTTTAAAACCTAAACTTTTATATAGATTAATGGCTTCTATTCGTTTATCCGCACTAAAAAGCAGTATTTCGGTAAGGCCCTTTTCCTTTCCCAATTCCACCAATTTTTCCATAAGCTTTCTACCAATCCCTTGGCCCCTATGTGCCACATCGACTATCACATCCTCAACCCAACCTTTGATACCGGATATAACCGTATAGGTGCACATTAAGGCCATTCCCAAAACCTTATCCCCTTCCTTACAATATACCAGGCAGATAGGATTTTCTGGGTCGAGTACCTGTTTCAGATTGATCTGTTTTATATCGGCATTCAATTGACGGAACAATCCGGCCAGCTGTTGTTCCATATCCGGATTGATATCGGACTCTTGTAATAAAGCTATTTTCATGGGCTTTCTTAAAGCTACAACCTCTAAAATTTCGGTGCTACTATTTACAAATTTAATTAAACTTCTCCGGTTATTCCTAATAGCCTTTTGTCTTTTGGTAAACCTTTACATAGTCGACCATAAAAACATCCGGAAAAATCGTTTTTAATATCTCCTCCTTTTTACCGGGATATTCCATGCTCAAGATCATATATTCCTCAATATTGGAGATCCCGACCGAAACCTCATAATACTTGTACCCATCCACATAAAAAATATATTTGTCGGGGAACCATTCCAAACCAAAAGTATGAAACCCCAAACTTACCCCCTTTCTATAACTCTGCATTCCCTTGGTAGATTGTTGATTGGGTCCATAGGCCCAATGAACATTATGGGATACGATATCGGTACCCAATTTTTTAAAAAACTCCATTATATCTATTTCGGCCCCAAATATGGACGGATCTTCCCCTTGGCCTATCTGGGGGGATTGGAGCCAAAATGCGGCCCAAACCCCCTGAGATTTCTGCAATTTTGCCCTGCATTCATAATAACCGTATTTGGACATGAACTTACCTTGGGTCCCTACGGCACTGCCCAAGAGGGAGTCCCCTCTTTTAAGGGCATATAATTTTAAATATCCGTTTTCCACTTTTACGGCATCCTCGGACACATAAGCTATGGCCCTTGGCCCCACTCCCCTTACGGCCCATTTTAAAGTATCCAGGGTTTTGCCCTTAAACTGATCTTCCCATACCAATTTATAACCCATTTTTTCGGGATTAAACCGTTTTTTGGACATGGGCCCCTGTGCAGGACGTTGCGCAATGGCAAACCCGTTAATGAAGAGGAATAACAATACAGTGGCTAATTTCATTCCAAAAGCATTATAACTTCTAAGGCAGTAAAAAAAGTCCTGCAAGATTATTACCGACACAAATAAATTCAGTGTTGGTTGATTGGGCATCGATAAAACCTTGCAGGACTACAATAAAGGTTGGTGGTTATTAAAAATACAAAGTATTGGTATTTAACTTTGTCTTGTACATGCCCGAGAATTAATCCCTCTTCAGGCAATATTCGATTCCTCCGACCAAGTGTTGACGGAAATTAAGGTCGTCAAAAGCTTCTTCCGTATGTCCCAATCCCGTATAAAAGGCACGTCCGCCATCATACTCATGGTACCATGCAATAGGGTGGTTATCCCCGTTTTTACCCCCCTCATATGAGCTTTCATCCAATTTCATAAGGATACGGACTTCCGGATTGATATTTTTATAATTGTACCATTCATCAAAATGTGTCCAAATATCGGCCAAATGTTTGGTTGCCGGATGATTGTGATCCACTACGTTTATCGTGGCCGTTTGTTGTTTGGGATGACTCAAAAAATAAGCCCCCACCAGTTTATTGTACCAGGGCCATTCATATTCCGTGTCCGCCGCAGCATGAACCCCCATAAAACTTCCGCCCTCCTGTATATATTTTTCAAAAGCCGATTGTTGTTCGTCGCCCAAAACATCCATAGTAGTACTTAAAAAAACCACCAATTTAAATTTATTCAGATTTTCACTGTTAAATTGAAGGGAATCCTCGGTATGGGTTACTGCAAAATTATTGGCTACCCCTAATTTTACAAAAGTGGCCACCCCTTTTTCTATGGATTTATGACGGAAACCATTGGTTTTGGTAAATACCAATACCCGGTCCTTGGCCAAGATGTTGGAAGAAATAATATTTTGGGGCACTTCTACCGGACTATTGTGCAAATTGGGATTTAACGTAACTTCTTCCTGAATTTTGGTGCTACCACATCCAATCACGACCAAAAGAGCAATTAAAGCAATAGTACATTTATATAAGCGCATAAAAATTTCCGATTATCAATTTTAAAGTACTAAATATCTAAAATTTACCGCAACATAACACAAAATTTAATATTATTTCCAAAATTAACCGGAGTTCTCACAATAATACACCAACTTGTTAGAAATACAATCCCTATAATTTTGGGAACACTATATCGGGAAAAACGGGAATATAGTTGCATAAGGAGCAACAAATCAGGACCAAGCTATCCATTGGCCAGGGACATCAAGTATTTTTTTGGAGTGGTACTGTATTTTTTTTTGAAGGCCGCTATAAAGTGACTTGATGTACTATAACCCACTTTCAAGCCTACCTCATTGACATTGTGCTTGCCGGATTCCAACATTTTACGGGAGTACTCCATTTTGTAATCGAATAAAAAACTGTACACGGAATCCCCATAAATTTGCTTAAAGCCTTCCTTCAGCTTCTTGAGGCTAAGTCCAATTTCTTCCGACAGATCCTGTAAACTGGGCGGTTCTGCCATCCTGGAAATAATTATTTCCTTGGCCTTCCGAATACGCTTTACGTTATCCTCGTCCACCAAAAAAGGACATTGTTCCATATCCGCATCCTGGCTCTTATTAAAATAGAGCGAAATTAGTTCATAAACTTTCCCCTTTATATATAGCTCCTTTATGGAGCGATGAAGGTTGTAATTCATAACCTGACTCAAAACAACGGCTATCGCAGGAGATACCGCCTCTTGTGAATAGTACTTTTTATCTTTGTTCTCTTGGCTCAAAAAAGGGATGTAATCGGCTTCCTTGGAAAACAGGGAATGGAATTTTCGAATGGTCATTATAATGGAGACCATCCAGGAATTGGCATTTAAAACCAGGTTAAGGGGGAGGTCCAACTGGGTATTATACAACAAAAGGGAGCTATCCTCATTAACATCCAGGGCATACCTTCCTTCATTGAATACGAACTTTGCACTGCCCTTTAAACAGAAATGAAACTGAATAAAGGAACTGTCTATTTCTTTGGTAACCGTCTCGTTATGAATACCATCATTCTGAATTTTCAACACATAGAACCCGTCTTCGATCAATACTTCCTCGAAAGACCCTTGAGCGATATTTTCTTCCTCCATGTCCACATTATATTAAAATTATCTATTTAGAAACATTCTAAATTAATTTTGGTTAGAATTCTCCCAACACCGCTAAAATATACTATTTCAAGGGTTTTAACACCTAAAACAGCGTTAAAAAACCACAAACGATATTAATTGTTCTTCTAGCGTTATTTTTATAGGGAAGTTGCTCTTATTTTTGTCGCGCTCTCAAGAGTACATATGAAAGATTATCCTATTTCCAAACATAATTCACTGTATACCATTGGCCTTAACTACAAAAAGGCAGATGCCCAAGTACGTGGTAAATTTAGCTTGGATGAAAATGCCTTGGATCGCATACTGGAACAGGCCAAGCATATAGGATTGGACGGCCTCTTGGTTACCTCAACCTGCAACCGTACCGAATTGCACGGATTTGCCCAGCATCCCTACCAGCTAATAAAATTATTGTGCGATAACACGCACGGCACCGTAGAAGAGTTCCAGGAAGTAGCATATGTGTATAAAAATAACGACTCCATAAATCATCTGTTCAGGATGGGAACGGGGTTGGACAGCCAAATTTTGGGCGATTTCGAAATTATCAGTCAATTACGACAAAGCTTCAATCGTTCAAAAAAACAGCAAATAGCCAACCCATTTTTAGAGCGTTTGTGCAACTCCGTGATCCAGGCCAGTAAGAGAATAAAGAACGAAACCAATATTTCTTCGGGCGCCACATCGGTAGCCTTTGCCTCGGTACAGTATATCATAAACAACATTCCGGACATATCCGAAAAAAACATACTATTGTTCGGAACGGGAAAAATTGGAAGAAATACCTGTGAAAATTTAATAAAGCATACCAAAAATTCGCACATTACCCTTATCAACCGTACCAAGGACAAGGCCGAGCAAATAGCGGGCAAATTTAATTTGGTAGTCAAGAATTACGGGGATCTACAGACCGAAATCAGAAACACCGATGTGCTTATCGTAGCTACCGGGGCACAATCGCCCACCATTTCCAAAGAGTTGATCTACACCAAAAAGCCTTTGTTGATCCTGGACCTTTCCATTCCAAAAAATGTATCGGACAACGTAACCGATTTGGAAAATGTTACCGTAATACATTTGGACCATCTATCCCAAATGACGGATGACACCCTGGAAAAAAGAAAGGAATCCATACCCCAGGCAGAAGCGATTATCGAAGAAGTAAAGGACGAATTTATAAAATGGCTGGACACCAGGAAGTTTGCCCCGGTCATTAAGGCCCTTAAGAAAAAATTGAAGACGATGAAGGACGAGGAATTGGATTTCCAAAGTAAAAAGCTCTCCAATTTCGATTCCGTACAGGCCGATATTGTTTCTGAACGCATTATTCAGAAAATTACCAAACAATTTGCAAATCACCTCAAGGATACGGAAATAGACTCCGATACCAGTTTAGAGCTTATACAACGGGTCTTTCAACTAGAATTGGAGTCTAAATGAGTAAAACAATACGCATTGGCACCCGCGATAGTGAGTTGGCCCTTTGGCAGGCACATACGGTTCGGGACCAACTGGAGACCCTTGGCTATAATACCCGGATCATTTCAGTAAAATCTACCGGAGACCTATTGCTGGACAAGCCCTTGTACGAACTGGGGATTACCGGAATCTTTACCAAAACCTTGGATATCGCCATGATCAATGGCAAGGTGGACATTGCGGTTCATTCCATGAAGGATGTGCCAACGAGACTTCCCAAAGGAATTGTGCAAAGCGCAGTTTTGCCCAGGGCAAGTACACAAGATATTTTGGTCTATAAAGATCTGGATTTTTTAAACTCCAACGGTACAATTGCTACCGGAAGTCTACGCAGACAGGCACAATGGTTAAACAAATACCCTTCCCATAAGGTGGTAGACCTCAGGGGAAATGTAAACACCCGACTCCAAAAACTTCAGGACGGCCCATGGAACGGGGCCATATTTGCAAAGGCCGGTTTGGAACGTATAAAAGTCCTGCCCCAAAACCATTTGGACCTGGATTGGATGGTACCGGCACCGGCACAAGGGGCCATGGTAGTTGTTAGCATGGAAAACGACCCGGTTATAACGGAAGCAGTCCGCAAATTGAACCATCCCGCTACGGAAATATGTACCCATGTAGAACGGGAATTTCTACAGGTACTGGAGGGGGGCTGTACCGCGCCCATTGGCGCCTTGGCCAATATAGAAAAGGACAAGCTGCATTTTGAAGGGGTATTGTTATCCTTGGACGGAACACAGAAATTATCCATCAAAAAATCGATTTCCATACAAGATTATATTGGTTTTGGAAAGTTGTGCGCTCAGGAAATTTTAAACAATGGTGGACAGGAAGTCATGATAAAAATAAAAAAGGAACTGGCTTAACCCCTGCTCTACAAATAGAAACCCAAGCACAATGAGCATGACCGTTCTATCTACAAAAATCCTGACCTCCTCCCAAAAATCCATGCTGGCCCATGCCAACATACAGCTTGAAGATTATGATGCCATTAAGATCGACTACTTGACGAATACCCAAATAGATCCCAATTTCAAAAATATTATTTTCACTAGCCAGAATACCGTAAAGGTCTTTCTAAAGATAATAGGACCTAAAAAACTCAGGAACAATACATATTCCGGCTTTTGCGTAGGTGAAAAAACAAAATCCGTCTTGGAAAATAACGGCATAAAAGTCTTGGAAATGACCAATTATGGTGCAGAATTGGCCAAAATATTAGTGACCAAATACCAAAATGAATCTTTTTTATTCCTCTGCGGGGATAAACGCCGAAATGAAATTCCCTCCTTTCTAACAAAACATAATGTTAGATTTAAGGAACAGAGAGTATACCAAAATAGTCCAAATCCCATTACCTTTACTACCGATTTTGATGGTATATTGTTTTTTAGCCCCACTGCTATTGCAAGTTATACCACCAAAAACAAGATAAAAAACAGTGTGGCCTTTTGCATTGGTACCACTACGGCCTCCGAAGCGCAAAAGCATACCAAAAAGATTATCATTGCCGAAAAACCAACGGTAGAAAGTGTCTTGGCAAAAGCGATAGAATATAGTGCATCCAACAAAATCCAAATATGGCCGTTTAACGAAAATCCCTGAAAAATAATAGTAAGGAATACGTAAAGATCAGGCAATAAATACAGCATTAAATTATGAATATAAAAAATGATTTATTCTTAAGAGCCTTAAAAGGAGAAACCGTAGAACGGCCACCGGTTTGGATGATGCGCCAAGCAGGAAGATATTTGCCGGAATTTATGGCCATTCGGGATAAATACGACTTCTTTACCCGCTGTAGGACTCCGGAGCTGGCCAGTGAAATTACGGTACAGCCCATACGCAGATATGGTATGGATGCCGCTATTTTGTTCAGTGATATTTTGGTGATCCCACAGGCCATGAATATTGAGGTCCAAATGAAACCCAATTTTGGACCGTACCTGCCAAAGCCCATACAGGATCAGAAAGGGGTAGATGAAGTTATGGTCCCGGACGTGAATGTGGAATTGGATTATGTAATGCAGGCCATTAAGGCCACCAAGGAGCTGCTGAACAACGACATCCCTTTAATCGGTTTCGCCGGTTCCCCATGGACCATTCTTTGCTATGTAGTTCAAGGGCAAGGAAGTAAGACCTTTGATAAGGCCAAGGAATTTTGCTTTACCCATCCGGTAGCCGCCCATCAGCTGCTTCAAAAAATCACCGATACCACCATTGCCTATCTCAAAGCCAAGGTAAAGGCCGGTGTAAATGCCGTGCAGGTTTTCGATTCTTGGGGAGGCATGTTATCGCCGGTAGATTATCAGGAATTCTCATTTAACTATATTCAGCAAATTATAGATGCCCTCAAAGAGGAGGCTCCTGTAATCGTGTTTGGCAAGGGATGTTGGTTTGCCCTTGGGGACATGGCCAGGTCGGGCGCGTCGGCACTGGGTGTGGATTGGACCTGCTCCGCCAAAAATGCACGCTACCTCTCCGGGGGCCAAATTACGCTGCAAGGCAATTTTGACCCGGCAAGATTGCTATCGCCCCCAACGGTAATCAAAAAAATGGTCGTGCAAATGATCAATGAATTCGGAAAGGATAAATATATAGTAAATCTTGGCCATGGCATCTTGCCCAATGTACCCTTGGACAATGCAAAGGCCTTTATAGATGCGGTAAAAGAATACGGACAAGATTAGTATGGGCGTATCCCTTTTTCCTCTTTGCAGGGAAAAAAGGGCCGCGCTTTCCGTTATATCTTTTATTTTTATGAAACTGTGGTATGCCCTATTTAAAAATCTTAGCTGCGGTCCAAAAAAATAAAAGGATGTCACTGCAATCGCTTACGCAAAACCAAAAGCATGGTCAAACATATACTTAACGGTATCAAAGCCTATTCGGGCGCTTTGAAGATCATCTCTAATTTGGGACTCTGGAAATATTTTTGGATTCCCGTCCTCATCAGTGTAATAACCGCCACCCTCATTTTTTCATCGGCCTATGCCCTATCCGATAATATTGGCCAATTTCTTTCGCAATGGTGGTTTTGGGACTGGGGAAGGCAAACAGTAATTCTCATAAGCGAAATCTTTGGTGGCCTTCTAATAATTGTTTTTGGCTTTATATTATACAAGCACATCGTTATGGCCCTATCGGCACCTTTTATGGGCCCGGTCTCCGAAAAAATTGAGGCCCATCTATTAGGAAGCCGGACAACAAGCCCTAGAGACACTAACTTTATGGAACAACTCTGGCGCGGAATCCGTATCAATATAAGAAATCTGATGATGGAAATTTTGTTGACCATCCCAATTTTAGTAATCGGTTTAATCCCGATAATCGGGTTGGTTTCAACTGTCCTTATATTTCTAATACAGGCCTATTATGCCGGTTTTGGGAATATGGACTATACCCTGGAGCGACATTTTAAATATCGCGAAAGCATAAACTTTGTCCAAAAGAACAAAGGCATTGCCATAGGCAATGGCATTGTTTTTATGTTCTTTCTATTTGTTCCGGTAATTGGTGTTATTATGGTCTTACCTTTATCCGTAACGGCGGCCACTGTTAAGACCATAGAACTATTAAAATTGGAAAAACGAATTGGATGACCCAAGACCTGCAAGGTTTCCAAAACCT
>CBFGWQ010000106.1:0-12735 GCA_965652575.1 uncultured Arenibacter sp.
GTTTGTTTTTATAATGATAACTGGCCAAAGCCAACAGTACTTTTTCTTTATTTCTGGCCTGGTTTTCTGATCCGCCCGTACCGTTCCGGCGGGTTTACCTCTCCTTGGGAGAGGTCGGAACTGCTTTTTCGGCAGTCCCGATAGCTATCGGGACGGGTGAGGCAGAATATAAATTTACTAAAAAATGACTTAGTAGATTGCAAAATTCAATTCCTTAAGATTTTCTTCAATTTTTAGGTGGATTGGAAAAGTTTATATCACTTTGATAATTAGTGGGGACGATACTAACGGCCCGCTTCCAGATTAGACTTTTAATACGTAATTTAGCGTAAACAATCTAAACACTTATCAAGATGAAAAAAATGACACTTTTAGTATGTATGATGGCCCTATCCTTTGGGGTACGGTCACAGATCGCGACACCGGCGGCGAGTCCGTCCTCTACCTTGATCCAAAAAGTTGGGTTGACGGACGTAACCGTGGAATATTCCAGGCCATCTATGCGTGGAAGAACTATTTTTGGGGATTTGGTACCTTATGGCAAATTGTGGAGGACAGGGGCCAACGCCAGGACAAAAATTACCTTTAGTGATAATGTAACGATAGGGAACCAAGAACTTAAAGCCGGATCCTATGCCATTTTTACGAAGCCCGGAGCCGATAGCTGGGAAGTTTTTTTCTATACCGATACCAATGGTGGCGGAACCCCATCGGTCTGGGATGAAACCAAGGTAGCTGCCAAGACCACCGCCCAGGTCTACAAAATGGAAGTGCCCATAGAGACCTTTACCATGAGCATTGATGACCTTACGGACAATTCCGCTATCTTGGGCATGCTGTGGTCCAATATCTATGTAGGGGTAAAATTTGATGTTCCAACGGACAAGGCGGTTACCACTTCCATAGATAAAGTAATGAAAGGTCCGGACGCCAATGATTATTTTGCAGCTGCCGTATATTACATGAATTCGGGCAAGGATATCAATCAGGCCAAGGAATGGATGGACAAGGCCATAGGGATGACGGAGAAACCCGCCTTTTGGCAGTTGAGACAACAATCTTTGGTCTACGCCAAAGCGGGCGATAAGAAACAGGCCATTGAAACAGCAAAAAAATCATTGGCCGCTGCCGAAGCCGCAGGCAATGATGATTACATTAAGATGAACAAGGATTCCCTGAAAGAGTGGGGGAGCAGGTAAAATCATTGTATTTCTAATTTAAAAAGCTCACTAAAAAGTGGGCTTTTTTTATATGTTTTGTTTTAGTACATGACAAAAATCGTCTTAATAGGGTTGTCCCTTTAATCCCGATAGTGGAAGGAGGAATCAGGTTGGTACCTTTGGATATGGAATAAAAGGTATTTGGGGAAACAGAATCTCCCCGTCCCACCTTAGGCGGGACACCCCTCTTTACTAAAGAGGGGGGCTGAAAAAAACGGAAATGAGAGACATATAAAAACAAAATGAAAAAGCTCCTCCCTTTTTCAAAGGGAGATGTCCTGCTCTTGGCAGGACGGAGGGATCAGGGAACAAGTTTACAAAAAAAATTCCTTTCCGATAGCCCTTATCGGGAGGGGCAAAAATTAAGGAGAATCTTAAGGAATTAAATTTTGTCATGTACTAAGGAAGTTTTGTATAATAAAAACGACATGGAAAAAGATTCATGATTCCAAGGAATGTAATAATGACCGTAAAATTATGATCCTTTTTTATATGTATAATCAATATTTGCTGGCTGCTTCCAGTATTTTTAGCAAGGTACTGCTAAAAACGTTTTGCTTCTTTAATTCCGTTAATGATGTAGGGTCATTACCGTACAATGCCAATATCAACTTGCCCGTTAAGTTGGTATTGGTTTTTGAAATTCGATTTATGGAAGACTCCAATTCCGCGGTCTTTCCTAATTTTTTAAGGGACATAAGTTCAAACAGGTCATTGGGGGATACCATCCTTTGCTTATTTTTATAGGCTGAAATACCCATCAATAATTGTTTACTTTTGTTGGAGTCTTTAAGGAATTCATAATTTATCGCAAGTAGGTAATCCTGTATTCTTTCATCTGCATGGTAAGGTTTTCCAACTCCCAGGTTTTCCGGCCATTTTTTTGACGATTCCAAAAGGGATATGGCCCTATTGTAGTTCTTGGCCTTCATAAGGTCCATAGCCATTAAAATATGGGCCTCGGTATATATCTTTTTACTTTCCGAGGCATGCTCAAAAGGTAATATTGATATATTTTTTAACACTTCGATGGTTTTTCCATACTCCCCGTTCAGGAGTGAAGATTTCGCATAAATTAACCCGATGTTGGCATTATTGGGATATTTGGAGAACGACTTTTTAGCCATTTTATAAGCCTGTTCAATTTTATCATTGTTCAAATAAAATTGGACTATTTCTTCCCTGAGTTTCCAATCGGTACCGTTCAACAGCAGTGCTTTTAAATAATCTTTTTCATTGGTTTCATAATCTTCATTTTTGAACATTTTTGCCCTAAAGCGATAAAATATGTCGGAATCGGGTACGCTTCCACAATCTTTTAAAAACCGTAATCCTAAAGCCTTTTGTCCCACGGCAATATAATTCTGTGCCAGGTAATATTTAAATTTCCAATGTGCATTTTGGGATACGGCCCACTCCAAAACATCAATGGTTTCCCGCCTATAGGGAAAAACAAAATCTACAGGGGCTGCCATGGCTTTATCTAGATAGTCATCACTAGGTCCGGTAGCCATATCCTTGGTTAAATAGGCTGTCCAAAGAGATATTTTGGCATTGGTGGTTTGGGATAATTTTAGAATCTCCGTGGCTTCCGGTACCAACCCCAAGCCTTTGTAATAAATGGCCAGTTCCAGAATGGATTCATCGGGAAATTCGTTACTGATTTCCTTTGGTAGGGCAAGAGGGGTACGTCCTGATAAAAATTGGGATTCCATTAATGCAAAATGGTTCAGGGGATCTATTTTTATGAATTCGGAATACTCCTTATTAAATGCGTTGGACCTATTGTTTTTCCTTTGCAGTAATAGTTTAATTTTACGGGCATTCAGGTTATAGGTATTGTAATCCAATGCCTTATTGGCATATAGGTCCGCTTTTTCCAAATGCTGTAAGGAGAAATAAATTTCGGCCATTTGGGCATAGGATACGGATCTATACTTAATGCTTCTGGCCGCCCAGCCCAAAGATTCCAAAGCATTTACGGTATCGTTTAGGGAACGATATATAATTCCGGCCATGTAATTGGCCTCAGCATTATAGGTGTCCAATTTTAAAACCCTATTTACATATTCCAAAGCCTTTTCATAATCTGTTTTTCGATATTCCAAAACGGCCGACTTTAATAGGCCATCCTGATGGGAGGGATCGGTAGCCACCAATTCATTTAATTTTTTGGAGGCAAGTTCATAGTCCCTAAACTTTAAAGCCTCCCACCCTTCATGGTACAATTGTTGGGCCATGGAGACTTTTACCGCTTCGTCATCAATAAAGGGGCGTTTTATGAGGGTACTTTCTCCGTTGGAGGTATAAAACAATTTTTTATCGCCTAATCGTACCTCTATTTTCCCGGAGTTCTCCAATGGAAGCTCTTTGGAATAAACTTCCATAGGCTTTAAGTTTAGATCATCCGAATAAACCTCCTTACCATTTATCGTTACCTGTAATTTTTCTTCCAGAAACTGTAAAGCATTAATTCCGATATATAGGCCATTTTCCAATTCCTTAACGTTGAGGACACCGTATTCCGTTGCATCAACCATGCCACCTATTTCCTTGAAAGGAAACCAGATTTCTTTCCAACGGTCCATAACATAGGGCTCAAAATTGGCTTGTGAAATAGGATTGGTCTCTCCAGGGGAATATTGATTAAGTAGTCGTCCCGCTTGGAATTCCATGTACTGTCCATCGGTATCCGTAAGTAAGTCTTCCCAAATAGCTCCGGACCTGGCCATGGACCATAACCAGAGTTTCTGTCCCGGCATTTCTTCATAAGGGGCCCAATGGCCAAAACCAAACTTTTTATTGTGATAATAACCGCCAAAAAAGTCTTTATAATCCCCTACCACATGCTCAGATATATCGGTATCGAAATTATTATTTTTGTACCAGGAAAGATTCCTGCCTTCAGCATCTATGGGCCAAGGTTTGGCCGTTCCGCCGTGTTCCAAAAATTGATTCCCGGGGTATATAAACTCCAAATCGTCCGAAACCACGGCCGCAGCGGTCATCCAATTGTAATAGGATTGGTCTATAGGGGAACCATTGTACCAGGAGGCATTGGTCTCAAAGTAGGCTTTGTCCTTTTCAAGTATTATTTCTACCCTCCAATCGGTACCTGAAGGCAGATCCGCATTGCCTACGATACAGCTTACACTACCGTCGGTATTTGTGTTCAGTACGTAGTCCACAGGTGTTGCCGTGGACGGATGATGGCCAATGATCCCAAAATTGAATTCAATGCCCCCCGAAGTCCATGGCCCACGCATTGAAATATTTCGGAATTTGACCACCTCGTTCTTATACAGGAATTCCTCGCCCGTACTTTTTTCTATGGCCCCCCACACTTTGCCACCTATTTCGGGCAATATAAAAACTTTTATATAGTCATTCTCCAGGGTAACTACCTTCCAATTTTTCTTCTTGGGGGCATGCTCATAATTTTCAAATTTGAAATAGGGAAAAATTTTGGTATTGTCCGTTAGTATGGGTACGGGATTGGGATTGCTGAAACCGTAAGTATCCAAGTGCATCATTTCTTCTTTAATGGTCACGGATGGCGATTGTGCTATGCTTCCGAGACATAACCCCAATGCAATTATTAAACTGATATTTTTTATATTCACTTTTCTTGTTATTGGGTGGATCTAATTTTATACGTGGCAATGTTATTGTTATTTCTAACGAACAGCATCATTTCAGTCTTATCCGCTAGGACTATTTTGGTGATATCCCTTATTTCCCCGTCAATATTCAGACCATTCTCCAATATGGAAGTAGGCTTAAAATTCCCCTTGCCATCTCCCAATAAGAGACTGCCCTTATTGGCATCATACCTTCCAAATTTCACCCGTGTTCCAAAAAAATTGCCCCCTAAGATTAGGTCCATATTTCCATCATGGTCAACATCTGAGGCAAAGCTGCCGTAAATAGGGGAGAATTGTATTTCGGTGGGTAATGGAACAAGCCTGAATTTTCCTTTTCCCAGATTTTCCATATAGCTACTGCTAAAATTTTTGGCTTTTAGGATATTGGCTTCCTTTAAAACTTCCGGACTGAAAATATCCGTGATCTTTGCCGAGGCATAATCGGAATAATTTATATATTTCGCCTTAAGTACGCTCAATTGTCCGACCAGATCGTCTTTGGAAAAAACTGGAAATTCCTCTCCCATATCATAGGAACACAATATGGGATCCAAAGAGCCATTGCTATCAAAATCCTTGGTATACAAAGTTACCGGCTGGGAAACAGAGGTTTTTAACTGGGAATTTCTACCGAAATTTCCAATGATATAATCCGTATCACCATCATTATCAAAATCTCCCTGTTCTATACTGTTCCACCACCCTTCGGAATCATTCAGGCCATTATTGTCATAAACTTCCACAAGTTTACCACCTACATTTTTGAATGTTCTGATTTTCATCCATTCACCTACTAGAATTAAATCATGGTTATTGTCGTTATCAAAATCGGTCCATAGGGCATCGGTGACCATCCCCGGATATTCAAGATCTGGGTTTATGGTAAATGTGATATCCGTAAAAGTTCCTTTTCCATTGTTCTGTAGAATATAACTTCGCGGAGCTGTGGGATATTTACCGGGTACCGATCGGCCCCCAACAAAAAGGTCCAAATCCCCATCCCTGTCCATATCTGCAGCTTGGACACAGGATCCGCTTGAAATCATTTCAGGTAAGGCCTTGGTACTTTTAGATAAGTTGCCCCTGCCATCGTTCATGTAAAGTCTATCTTGCAGTTCGTCGGAATCTTCATTGAAATCGTTCCCTCCGCTTACCACATACAGATCCATATCCCCATCGTTATCCGCATCAAAGAAAAGACACCCGATATCTTCCGAGTCTTTGTCGGCAATAAACGTTTTTTGGTTAACGGATACAAAGCTCCCGGATGTTGTTTGCAGGAACATTTTTCCTTCACTGCCTTTGGCCCCTCCAATAAATAGGTCTTCCAGGCCATCATTATTTACATCGGCCGTGGTTATTTTTGGTCCCTGGGTAGACAATTTGTGCGGGAGCAATTGCTCCCGTTTAAAATCATTGTAATCATTTTCCAAATGGAGATAGGGGATAAGACTATCCAAGGTAATATCGGAAAAATAGGTATTTCCAATTACCGGATCGGGGGTATTCCCCATGATATTCGCATCCTTTTGGTGTAGGGTAATGGTCTGATCTGTCTTTATATCCGTCAGGATTTGGACTTTGCCATCCGGCCATATAATTTTTAGACTATCGACAGTGGCTGCTTTCCCCAGTCCAAAAATCAGGTTAAAATCTACCGAGGACTGAAACCCTCTGGTAGGCATCAATTCTTGCATAAATATATTTTTTCCACTGTTAAGGATTACTTTGGAGCCAATCCCAAAGGTGTTATTGCCTTCACCTTTAAAATTAATTTTTAGGTGGTGGTTTGTAGTGTGCAATTCACTATTGTTTCTGTACACAAAGGGATATTCATCTATATTGTTTACTACAAGGTCCAGGTCTCCGTCATTGTCCAAATCGGCATATACCGCTCCGTTGGACAGTGATTTCTGATTTAGTCCCCATGCTTCGTTCACCTTGGAAAAGGTAAGGTCGCCATTATTGTGATAGGTGTAATTTTCCTCAATGGTCGCAGGCATATTTTCCAAAAGATCGGTAATGGCGGTTTCGACCCCGGTCTTGTTTTCATTGATTTTTTCCTGCACGGCATAATTCATAAAATCCATATTCGTGTAATCCCGTTTTACCCCGTTGGTAATAAACAGATCTTTAAATCCATCATTGTCCAGATCTATAAAAAGGGAAGCCCAACTCCAATCGGTATTGGATACCCCTGAAAATTGCCCAATTTCGGAAAAGGATTGTCCTTGATTGTTCAAATGCATCATGTTCCTCATGGATTGGTAATAAAATCCGGATTTCTCCAAAAAGCTATTTTTTTCGTAGTTGTCCGGACCGGAGACCATCTTTATGCGGTAATTATTTTCTGGGAGCATATCCAAGGTCATGATTTCCGGGTAACCATCATTATTGATATCGGCTACATCCGATCCCATTGAAAAATGGGAGGTATGTCCAATATATTTTTCAAGACTTTCTGTAAAGGTTCCATCCTGATTGTTGATGTACAAATAGTCCTGTTCCTTAAAATCATTTGAGATATAAATATCGGGCCAATGGTCGTTATTCACATCCGACACCGCAATGCCAAGTCCAAAGCCCAACACATTGGATACAAGTCCGGCATCATCGCTTACATTTATAAATTTTCCATTATCGTTTCTATAAAGTCGGTCTTCATAAGCAGGATTTCTTTGTTTTTTTAAATTGTTGGAAATTTGTCTAAAACTGGAATATTCCTGTGAGGAATGATTTACTACATAAAGGTCCAGGTCCCCGTCCCTGTCATAATCAAAAAATGCCCCTTGTGTGGAATAGCCAGCGTCATCAATCCCATACTCGGCCGCTTTTTCGGTAAATGTGAGATCTCCATTATTTATAAACAGTAAGTTCTTTCTTTTATAATCGTCCTTGGCCGCCGATCTGCATACATAGATATCCAGATACCCATCTCCATTAACATCGGCCATGGTAGTTCCCGTATTCCACAAGCCTTCGGCAAATACACCTGCTTTTTGGGCAATCTCCTCGAACTTAAAGTTTCCTTTGTTTATATATAACCTGCTTCCCACCATGCTCCCTGTAAAATAAAGATCGGTAAGACCATCGTTATTGACATCTCCGGCACTTACCCCGCCTCCATTGTATATATAACCATAGGTTAAAATATTAAATTCTTCTGTTTCTTTTAAAATAGGTTTAAATGTAATTTCAGTTTTGGTACTTGGCATCAGGGAGAACATTCTACTGTTATCTACTTGTTGGCAGGAGAAGAATAGGGTAACTGTAGAAAGAAGGTATATCTTGATATAGGTTTTTTGCATAATGGTTGGAATTTTGGCAATAAAAGCGATAAACTATTGTAGTCAAAGCCCGATTAAAATTACCGTTTACGATAAAGTAAGTTAGTTAATTTTGGTGGATGCACAATATAAATTAATGGGAATGAATACATTGTATTTATGTACCTATGATTTGTATGGATAGGAAAATACTGTTGTTTTATAAAAAAAGCCTGTGATCTAAAAATCACAGGCTTTCCCTGTTTCTATAAAGTTAGGATATTAAAAATTTGGTCCGCCGGTATCCCACCAAAGGCGGGTACCGATTTCATCGGGTCCTCCAAGTTTGGCTGTAGCATCGGCCACTCCTGCAGCATTACCTTCCCTTTCGGCCTGTACAAAGGGCATTCTTCTCAAAATTTCCCCTGGGGGTATTACACCCCAATCCGCATTGCTGCTATTTTGGTACACTGGCGGCAATTTTGGATAGCCCGTTCTTCTGTGGTCCATCCATGATTCCATTTCATTGGTATAGGCCGCGATCCATTTTTGGGTAATAATTTTCTCCAATTTTATCTCGTTACTAGCCCCTTCGTCCCAAGCCACTGTTGTGGTTATTTGGTTAACAAAGTCGTTGACTGCCCCGGTTGCTTTAGGGTCATTGTAGTCTATTGGCAAACTGGTGTTATCCGCCAAATAGGCATCCACACCACCTGCGCCCCACAACTCAAAGGAAGCCCTTACGCCTGCTTCATAGTTGGCCTGTGCATCTCCGGCACCTGCCCAGCCCCTTAAAGCGGCCTCGGCTTTTAAGAAGTAAACTTCATCTGCACTCATTACCTTTCTATCGGTAACTTTTGCAGGATCGTTAAAATCTTCATTTATATTGGAAAAGGATAGTCGATCATCCTTGGCCACTATTTCCGCTCCGTTTCGGATACCTTTATACGGCCAATCCGGATGGTCAGTTACCAATGACATATCACTTACGGGCTCAAAATAACTTGCTATTCGGTTGTCCTTATATCCAATAAGGATAGATTCCATTGTAGCACTCATTCGGGTATCGCCCCACTCCCAAGCAATTACTGCAGGATGGAATTTTACACCGTAGTTCGAAATCCTGAAATTTTGGGCATTGGTCTCTATAAGGCCAACTGGGTCTGCCAAGGCTTTTTCTCCCTGTGCCTTTGCCAAGGCCGGATCTACCTTTGATATGCGCATAGCCAACTGCAAACGTAAGGAATTGGCGTACCTGGCCCATGCGGCCACATCTCCACCATAACTGGCATCAAATTTAGTCAATCCCACGTAATCCGTATTGGCACTGAAAACCCCGATAATCCGATCCAGATCACTGAAAAACGCATTGTAAAGGGTTTCTTCACTATCATACAACACGTCGCCCGTTGATCCGTAATTGGTGTAAATGATAGGTCCCTGATATAAGGTTACGCGAGACATTGAAATAATCCTGATAAGATTGGCCCATTCCACAAACATATCATAGCCACCTTCCTGGGCTACTTCGATAACTTGTTTTGCAGGTGCCATTACACTACCATATTCCCTGCCCCAATATCCGTTCCAACGAACGTAATAGGTTGTGTTGTTGACTCCTCCAGTAAATGGGGTAGGTGTAGCCAAATGCTGGGAAAAGGTAACATTGGTCAAATTGTGATCTACCTGGTTACCAAAAATCTGGCCCAGCATTGATGGGTAAAAGGAACCCACATGATTGAAATCCTGCTGTAAGGATTCTCCCGTAATTTGGTAGGGATTCGTATTGGTTTCCTCAAAGTTGTCGGTACATCCGCCGAGGGCAAAGACCGCTGAAATTATAAATAAGAACTTTTTCATATTATTTTTTTTAAAAAGTTAGCTTAAGATTGAACCCATAAGTTCCTGTAGAAGGCAAATTAAAGTTGTCCAAACCTTGTGCTTGTTGATTGGTACTCATAGCCAATTCCGGATCGAATGGAGCTTCCTTATGGAAAAAGAAAAGGTTATTGCCAATAAACGATATAGAGGCTGCTGATATAGGAAGTCCCAGTTTGGAAACATCAATATCATAACCCAATGAAAGTTGGGCCAACTTTATATTGGTCCGGTCATATACATAGGCCTCACCAACACCGTTCCTATCTCCTAAAGCCCTATACCATGTTTCCGGGTCGACCGAGGTAATGGGCGTTCCCGAAGTTTGGTCTACACCATTGACCGATACACTACCGGCATCACGGGCATCCGCCGTTCTTTGGGAAACCCCGGCACCGTCCAGCATCGACTCTGTCTGACTGAATACCTTTCCTCCAAATTTGGCGTTGATCAACATTCCAAAATTAAAACGCTTAAAGGATATATTGTTGTTCCATCCCAAACTGAACTTGGGATCCAGGTTGCCCACTTTTTCGAAAGTCGCAGTTCGTAGGGGTCTACCTGCATCAAACAAAATCCGTCCTTGGTCATCCCTTAGAAATTTAAGCACATACAAGTCGTTAAAGGCACCGCCCTCTACCAATTTTGATTGATATCCTTCCGAGGAACCAAGATTGATTTCCTTTTCGTCATCTGGACCAATATCCACAATTTTATTGACGTTTCTGGCCAAGTTGAATGCGGTGGTCCATTGAAGGTCTTCATTTCTAATAGGAGATCCTGTAAGGGTAAGTTCAATACCTTTATTGGTTATTTCCCCAGCATTGATATATTCCGTAGTATATCCTCCTTCTCCGGATACCGTGGGGACTTCAATAAACTGATCTGTACTGGAAATGCTATAGTACGTAAAGTCAAATCCTAATCTATTATCGAAAAATCTCCAATCCGCACCAAATTCCATACTGGATATGATTTCGGGTTTGGCATCAAAAAATGGCTTAACAGTATTTCTAACAACACCTCCACTTGCATTAATAGAGTTTTGTGGGTTTATTCTGTTGAAAGGCACTTCATTGCCCACTTGCGTATATGAAGCCCTAAATTTACCAAAACTTATTGCTTCCGGCATAGTAAACATTTCACTTACTATGGCCGTAAGACCCACTGAAGGATAAAAATAGGAATCATTACCGGTCAATGCCAAGGTAGAGGCCCAGTCGTTTCGACCGGACAAATCAAGAAAAAGCATCTCTTTATAACCCAATTGCGCATTTAAAAAGGCTCCTTGCTTAATTACTTCACCATTTGTAATTGATCTTACCTGCACATTGGTAGGAAGGTTTTGAAAGTTGAATTCGTTGGCGTAAAGCAAGCCTACTGTGCCGGTACCTACTTCTACACCAACACCATATTTGGTTTTTTGATGACTGGCACCCAAAACCGCATTTAGACTAAAATTGTCACCTAAATTGGTATCATAGGTCAAGATGGCATCTGTATATGCCAATTCATCATCATATTTCCGATAATCCCAAGCCCCGTTAGGGTGTACGTTGGTAGAGTTGGAAGTGGCTGCGTGTTGCTGCTCGAACTGTTTAATGGCATAATCATAATTTCCCCTGACTTGGAATTTAAGATTGTCCATAATATCATAGGAAATGTTCAAGCTTCCAATAACCCTTTTGGAATCGTCCCTTCTGGGCTCACGATTAATGATCCAATATGGATTGGATTGGTGGTGGTCCGAAACAAACCAATTTTGAACGAACATGTTACGATCGGTATTGAAAATTTCAAAGTTGTTTTTGAAATCGTAGAAATTACGCTGTCTTGGAAACATATAGAGTCCAGTCAACGGGTTTAAGTAGTACCCTGCTGGAAGTCTATTTTTTGTTTTTTCGGAAGATAGAATAACGTTCGAGGTTACAGTAACCTTATCGTTGAACATTTTTGTGGATTGCTTAAAAGTAAAATTGTGCTTGGTATAATCATTATCTGGAGTAATTCCAGAAGCACTTATATTACCATAAGAAAAATAGGCCTGGGTCTTATCATTGCCCCCACTAACTGTAACGGAATTATTAAAGTTATGTCCCGTCTGAAAGAAATTTTCGACATACTCATCATTGTAATCGCCGGGGGTGGTAGACCAGCTTTCCTTGGCATTGCCATTGGCCCCGTACTTGTATTGAAGGTCTGGAAGATCCAAATAATGCTCAAAGGTATATCCAGAATTTACACTTACGGTCGTCTTGCCGGCAGTACCCTGTTTGGTCGTTATTACAACGACCCCGTTTGCTCCTTGGCTACCATAAAGTACGGCAGCGTTAGAGCCTCTAAGGATACTGATACTTTCAATATCGTCCGGGTTAATGGCAGAAAGTCCGTCCCCTGCATCCGTTCCGCCCCACATACCGGGCTGACCTCCCCTGTTGTTGGCCATTGGAATACCGTCAATTACAAATAGAGGTGAGCTGTCCCCACTTAGTGATTTATTTCCACGTAAAACTATTCTAGTGGAACCACCCGCTCCCGAGGAACTCTTTTTGATTTCAACACCGGCAGCCTTACCCGAAATACTGTTCATAAAATTGGGATCCCTGGTCTTTACGAGTTCATCGGCCCTCACGGTTTGTTGCGCATAGGTCAATGTTTTTTCCTCCCTTTTAATCCCCAAAGCCGTTACAACAACCTCTCCCAATTGTTCCGCATCTTCTTGAAGGG
>CBFGWQ010000107.1:0-12734 GCA_965652575.1 uncultured Arenibacter sp.
ACGTGAGCTCAATTTATATTTATTTGTTAATGAGTTATTTATGATAGTTTTGTCCGGTCCGATCGGATCCCGATAGATATCGGGAGGGACCTCAATTTATAAATATAACTGTCAAAAAAACCTCTCGACTCCGTCCGCCTGAACGGCACGGGCAGGCCCGAGGAGACCGTAGCAATTTTTTAATTTACAAGAAATCGATGTCTTGCAATTATTTTTATGTCGAACCCACGTTATTTATTTTTTGCCTGCCTTATAGCCGGCATTTGGCCCATTACAGGAATCCTCATCCGACCAAACAAACTAAAGAAAAGATAAGCTTTCTTATCTTAAAACAACCTTGGTTATGCTTTCAACAAATTGCAAGTAATCCTGGGTACAATTACGGGTTCTTTCCCGTCTTCCCACTCCAACGCAAAACAAAATAGCCTATCAAGCCTGAAACAACGGATCCGATCAGGATGCCCACTTTGGCCGAATCAATAAATATTAAATTATTTGTAAATGCCAGATTGGCTATAAAAATGGACATGGTAAAACCAACTCCGGCCAAAATAGCTATCCCCGCAATCTGGAGAAAATTAATATCATCCGGCAATACCGCAATCTTTAATTTAACCCCTATCCATGATAGCAAGGTAATCCCTACCAATTTTCCCACAAACAAAGCTATGGCAATATTCAGCATCAGGGAGGTATTCAATTCCATATCGGCGCCAAAGACGACCCCTGCATTGGCCAGGGCAAAAATGGGCATAATAAAATAAGCCACCCAACCATGAAGCCGGTGCTCCAGTTTTTGCAATGGGGAAGTAAATTTATCTGTCAAATCCTCCAGATCGTCCATATGTCCTATTTGTTCATTGGACAGTATAGGTACGTTCTCATTATCGGATCGGGCAATACCCGTCATTATTTTGGATAAGTTGTCCCTAAAATAATACATGTCGATCTTTTGCCGAATGGGTACGGTAAAGGCTACAAGTACACCAGCTATTGTTGGGTGTATGCCCGACTTTAAAAAAAGCACCCAAATTACAATTCCAAGGATTACTGTCCAGTACTTGGAATATATCCCCTTAAATCCGAGAAAAGAAAGTATCAGGAAGGGTATCAATGCATATAAAATTAATGGCCAATCTACCCCTCCGCTATAAAATATGGCTATGACCATAACCGCACCCAAATCGTCCACTATGGCAAATGCGGTAAGGAATATTTTAAGGCTTAAGGGAACCCTATCCCCCAAGAGTTTTAAGATTGCCAAAGAAAAAGCAATATCGGTTGCCATGGGAATACCCCATCCTTGGGCCGTTTGGACCGAATCATTTAAAAAAAGGAACAACAACAAGGGAAAGATCATTCCCCCAATGGCCGCAAAAAGCGGAAACATTGCCTTTCTAAGCCCGTTAAGTTCCCCTATTAGAAGTTCCCTTTTTATCTCCAATCCGATCAGAAAGAAAAACAAGGCCATGAGTCCGTCGTTGATCCAGAGGATAAGGGGTTTTGTAAGCTGGAAGGTTTCTGAACCAATACCTATTTTATATTGCCATAAGGAATTGTAGGATTCACTAAACCCGGAATTAGCCCAGATCATGGCAATGAGGGTGGCACTAAATAGGAGGATGCCACTTAAACTTTCAATTTTCACAAACTTTTGAAAAGGGGTAAGAATAATTCTTTTAATCATAAAATTTAAATATAAATGAACAAAAATGCCAAAATTGTAAAAATACATAAATGATTCAAACTGACATGGGCTATAGCTACCAATACCTTATATGGACTATAGTGTACGAATGGATTATTGGAAGTAAAAAGAGTCCAGATACAAGACAAAATAATTCAATACCGCGCATCATGACTACCCAAAACGCCACCACCCGTCAGGGAATTCCATAAATTAAACGTCTTCCGTGAAACTACTATTCAAATTCAATTTTCGAGACTACCCCTAACATTTTTACACTTAGGGAATATAACCAATGTAATTGTTCGGTGACCAGATGGGCTTCCTGAAGTTCCCGCTCCCATTTTAAATCTAAATTTGGGAACAATTTGATATCCTCCGGTACAAAGGTGGGGAGCTGTTCCATGGAAAATGGATCGTTCCCCGGTTCTATAGGTGTCCGATCGGAATTTGTACCTTCCAAAAAAAGAAGTACTTGCAACAGATTTTCATCAATTTCAGAAATAAAATTTTTAAATTTTAAGGAAGCCTCGGTGGTAGGATTGTTCTGAATATAGGTGCTAAATGATGCCAATGATGAAAGAAAGGTATGGTTCAACACTACCAATTCATATATTTTATCCAGATTTTTTTGTTTGGATACCGGTTCTTGCGCCATTCTTTGAAAGGCCGAACTTAGGTTGGAAGTTTCTACAAAAGCTTCTTTACGGGATACCCTGTAGGTGGTAGTTACCTTTCCCTTTTGTTCATAATAAGCCGCAATTTGGGTAAAAAACCTTCTGTTGGCCTTGACACTATTTGCTATTTGCTCTTTAATCTCCATAAATCCCCATGCCGGCAAAATCCACAACATGGCCACAAAGGACAGCCCTGCCCCTATCAAGGTATCCAATATTCTGTACTGTATAACGGTTATCACATCCGGTTTAATAATAGCGTAAACGAATACTACGGTCAATGTAATGAAGGTTGCCCCTGCCCTGTAATTTTTCTGGACCATAGAAAAGGCTATGACCAACGACACCATTCCCAAAGCCCCGAACACATAGGGGTTCTGTACTACAAAAACAAAACCGGTTGCAATGGCCCCTCCCAAAAGTGTGCCGATTATCCTATCCTTGGTACGGGATTTGGTGAGTCCGTAACTGGGCCGCATAATAACAATGATGGTCAATAGTATCCAATAGGGGTTTTGAAAATCGAAAAAAGTACCTAGGGCATACCCGATCATAACGGTCATTGACAACCTTAAGGAATGTCTGAATATGGCAGACCTAAGACTAAAGTTGCCCAGCAATAGTTTGGGATCATAATCTTGGGGAACAATAAAACGTTTGGCAACGGCCCGGTCTACCAAATCTACCGAGCCCATATCCGGGTTCCCCAAAAGCCATTTTATCTTTTTTAGTTTTTCAAATTGCTCTTTCAAATAGAGAAAAAGGTTCTGAAGCATTAGGAACCCCTCATAATCCCCGGTACCCGTGCCGTTTCTATAGAGAGTTATTTGGTGTTCCGCCTTTTCAAAGCAATTGGCCAATTTGGAATTTTTGGGAATCTTACCGTGATCTGTTCCCGCTTCGGCGATGGCCCTTAATTGTGCTGCCATTTCGAATATTAGATTTTGAAAGCTCCCTATAAATTCGGGATGGTCTTTAAAAAGAGCATCCATTTTTCCATAATTGACCGGATTGGCTATAGCGGTTTCGAGCATATCTATCAATTCAACAAAAATTAACAGTCTCTTGGCCTGATAACCGGACCGTCCAGAGCTTTTTCTTGAAAGAAGCAAAATTTCCCTTAACGTTTCATGATGTTCGATCAACTTGCTTTGAATTTCGTATAATTTGGACTGCAATTCCAACCGGTCCGTATTAGGACCCACCAATTTACCCCGGGTTTCCAGAAATTCTGCTGTAAGCCTATAAGTCTCCCAAAAAAGTTCTTCGGTCTGCGCTTTGGGGTTTATTCGGTACCAAGCTACTGCCAAAAGTAGATACCATAGTCCGCCTGCACCAATTAAAAGTGCGTATTCATAAATTTCAAGTTCCCGGGGTTCATGGGCAAAACTCAATACCAAGGCCAACAAGCCGGAAAAACTGATGAGGGAAGCCCGAAACCCATAGACCGAAATAAAGGCGATAACAAAAGTTAAAAGCCCCAAAATCGGAATCAGCAGCCAAGTTTCGAATTTTAAATAGCCCCCAATAAAACTTACCAGCATAACTAAAACCGCAGAAATTAAAATACCGATCTTTTTATGGCGAAAATTGCCGCTCACATCACTGGGAGAGCTCCAGAATGCCCCAAAACAAAGGGCCAGTCCTATTTCCAAATGTCCCCATCTTAAGGAGAGTAAAACGGGAACAATAACCGCCATAGCGATCAGAATGGCCTTGGAGAAATTGGTACTTTTCAAGAAGTGCAGCAGTTCCCCTAAATTATTGAAAATGATTTGACGGTATGATTTCAATAGATCCTTGTTGAACCATAAAGATACGATTTACCGCAGCTATGACAAACACTGCAAAAATCTGTTTTCAGGAAATATAACTTAAAAAATTGGCACTTGATGTTGGTATTGAGAATTAAGATTTTAGATGCTGGATGCTAGAATTGAGATAAAACAAATATATTAGGTACAAGTTATTATGTTCGTACGTACCCCGGTTGGGCGAGCGTCACACTCGTACTTACAAAACTTTTTAAGATGTTCAAATAATAGCTTTACAATGTCTCCCACTTGGCAATCCATAAACCTTTTCAAGTAAAACAACCAATCATTGATTGCAATCCCTTCCGTCTTCCCCTTCTTGGGTCGGAGAACCCACCTTCCCTTGCAAAGGGAAGGAATTTTTAGATTTCGTCATCGGTAGCGCAATCGGGAACTAATTAAACGGAATGGGCAGTATCAGTTTTCAGTTGGCAGGTTCAAGGTTTCAGGTTTCAGGTTTCTGGCATTTAATATCTCAATTCTAAAATCCAATATCTAGTACCAAATATTATTCCTGCATACTGTGGTATACGTTCTGTACATCATCATCCTCTTCTATTTTTTCCAAAAGTTTTTCTACATCGGCCGCTTCTTCCTCGCTTAAGACTTTGGTGACCTGTGGAATACGTTCAAAACCTGAAGATAGAATTTCAATACCCCTATTTTCCAATTCTTTCTGTATGGCACCGAAGCTTTCAAAGGGCGCATAAATCAAAATACCGTCCTCATCGGCAAAAACTTCTTCGGCCCCAAAGTCGATCATTTCCAGTTCCAGTTCCTCAGTATCTATTCCTTCGGCAGGAATCCTAAAGTTGCAGGTATGGTCGAACATAAACTCTACCGAGCCCGAAGTTCCCAAACTACCGTTGCATTTGTTGAAGTAACTTCTAATATTGGCCACGGTCCTGGTATTGTTGTCCGTGGCAGTTTCTACCAAAATGGCGATTCCATGGGGGGCGTATCCTTCAAAAAGCACCTCCTTAAAGTCGCCCAAACTTTTGTCCGATGCCCGTTTAATGGCTCTTTCCACATTGTCCTTGGGCATGTTTACCGCCTTGGCATTTTGGATAACGGCCCTTAAGCGTGCATTGGAGCTCGGGTCCGGCCCACCCTCTTTTACCGCCATTACAATGTCCTTGCCTATTCTGGTAAAGGCCTTGGACATTGCGGACCATCTTTTCATTTTGCGTGCTTTTCTAAACTCAAAAGCTCTTCCCATTTCTTAGTTTTGTTAGGATAATAATGGAACAAATTTAACAATTTTTAATACCGGCACAAGGGTTAAGTTTACTTGCTGATAATAATTTCCTCAATACTGTGCGCCAACTTGAAATCCTTGTCCGTAACCCCCTCCGCATCGTGGGTGGAAAGTCGGATATTAAGGGAATTGTAGACATTGTTCCACTCCGGATGGTGGTTTTGCGATTCACATTCAAATGCGATCCTGGTCATTACAGAGAAGGTATCCTTGAAATTCTTAAATTCAAAGGAGGTCTCAATGGCACCATCTACATAATCCCATCCATCCAGTTCTTCCAATCTTTTTTCTATTTCTGTTTCCGATAATTTTTTCATCTGTTTATTTTTATTTGTTTTTAATTGGTCAGACCTGCCCAACTACTCCATTCCCGTCCGTACCGGAATGGGCGGACAGGCGGGTGTAATTATTCACATCATTATAACTTATTTTTATAAGGAGTTCATGAACCTTCGGTTTCGCCAATCAACATTTCGTCCCGATAATTATCGAAAGGTATCCAGAATTGTCATGGCTCATTTCATGCCACTACTTTTTATAAAATTACATAAAACAGTACAATTCCATGCGACCTATTCGCTAAAGATATGGTGGTCTATGATCTCCTGACAGTTGAAAAGTAAGTTTTTTGGCAGCCTGTTCGCTTTTGGCAACACCGCCAAATAACGGTCTTCATTGGTGGTAAATACATGCTTGTAAATAGGCCGATAGTTGCCCAAACGGTTTATAATTTCCTTCATAAAGTCTTCATGGTGTATCAAGTCTACACTTCCCAAATGGAAGATCCCCGTCTTATTGTGATTTATAAGGTAATGTATCTGTTGGGTCAGTTTATCATCGTTGGTGACGTTAATGATCAGATTGGGAAATACTTCAATGGGTTCCTTAGTGGTCAGGGCACTCCTTATTTCTTTAATTCTTGGCGAATTTATTCCAAAAACCATAGGTATCCTTAGAATGGCCGTTTTGGAAGCGGGTATCCTTAGAAGCATATTTTCTATTTTAATCTTCAACCGGCCATAGATGCTTTCGGATAGGGTCTTGTCATTTTCATAGGAGGGGTATTTGCTATAGGCATCAAAAACGTTGGCAGAGGATATAAAATACAATTTGCAATCCCTGTTTTGAATGTATTCCACCAAATGTTGATGGGCCGTTACCTGCGCCCGGAAATTCCCCCTTAGGGCGGAAATTATGAGGTTGGGCCTAACCTTGTTCAAAATATCATGTACGTCATCTTCTTCAAGGTCGTACCTAAAGAACTGTTGATTGTGTTCAAAGCTTTTTCTGGAAGAACAATAAGTACCATAGGTGTCAAAATAGGAATTCAATTCCTTATAAATGGCATTGCCTATAAATCCGCTCGCCCCTAAAATGAGTATTTTGTTCATTCTATCACCTCCTTTTACAAAACTCTACCCCTACTTCTTTTTAGACCTTATAAAAGGGGAGTTTAACTATGGTAGCAGGAACGGCGTTCTTCCTGATCTGTATATGGATTTTAGTGCCGATTTGGGACAGGGCCGTGGGTACATAACCCAACCCGATACCCTTCCCCATGGAAGGGGACATGGTACCCGAGGTGACCACCCCAATTTTATTTCCCAAAGCATCAACGATATCATAATCGTGCCTTGGAATCCCCTTTTCATCCAACTCAAATGCCACCAATTTTTTGGCGACTCCGTCCTCCTTTTGTTCTGCCAAGGCTCCGCTATTTACAAAATCCTTAGTGAACTTGGTAATCCAGCCCAGGCCTGCTTCCAACGGCGAGGTAGTATCGTTGATATCATTGCCGTACAGACAGTAGCCCATTTCCAATCGCAAGGTATCCCTGGCGGCAAGGCCGATAGGTTTTATGTTGTAGGCGGCACCGGCTTCAAACACCTTGTCCCATATCTGTTGTACTTCATCGTTTTTACAGTATATTTCAAAACCTCCCGAACCTGTATAACCGGTGGCCGATATAATTACGTGTTCAATACCCGCAAAATCCGCTACTTCAAACGAATAGAACCTTATGGCACTTAGATCTGCTGAGGTCAACGGCTGCATGGCTTCCACGGCTTTGGGGCCCTGAATGGCAAGAAGGGAATACCCTTCGGATATATTGCGCATATCTGCGCCAAAATCTTTATTATACTTACTAATGTGTTCCCAATCCTTATCAATATTGGAGGCGTTTACGACCAATAAATACTGTTCCTCCTTAATTTTATAAACTATAAGATCATCCACAATACCACCGGTTTCATTGGGCAAGCAACTATATTGGGCCTTTCCTATGCTTAGTTTGGAGGCATCATTGGAAGTTACCTTTTGTATGAGTTCCAAAGCCTTGGGGCCTCCCACCAAGAACTCCCCCATATGGGAAACATCAAAGACGCCCACTCCTTTGCGGACCGTTTCATGTTCTATGTTCACTCCTTCATAGGAAACAGGCATATTATATCCTGCAAAGGGTACCATTTTAGCCCCTAATGCCTCATGGGTCTTTGTCAATGCGGTATTTTTCACACGTTTAAATTTTAGTAATTATTTATTAATACGCTAATTATAAAATTAAGAACGTGTGCAACCACTCCGTTCCCACACTAAAAATTTTAAACATTATCTATTGCTAAAAAATGTTTAAAATTTATTAATGTTCGTTTCATTTGAACGATTTGAGGCGTAAAAATATCGAAAATAAATCTAAGGGAAAATCCTAATACTATTTGTTTTGCACAAATTAATGTTAATTGGGATTCTTGGTGCGAAGTTGGGGAGATGCATTTGAAACTGGGTATTGGGCATTTTTTGTCCGTATGGGTATGTCCGATGTGCTTTTAAGTGTTTTCCGGTGAATTGATAATCGATTTGGTGCTATTATTGATTATTTTTAGGTCTAAATTTATTGACGGCATGAAGAATATGGTAATGATTTCTTTATTTTTTTTACTAAGCCCATGGTTTAGGGCCCAGGAACTACCCAATAATATATTAAGTACGGATTTTCATAAGGATAGGCGTCAGGAAGTGCGCAAGGCCATGCCCCCCAACAGTATGGCGGTATTTTTTGCCGCAGCGGTTAGGAATAGGGCAAACGACGTGGATTACGTATACCATCAAGATCCGGATTTTTATTATTTAACGGGATATAAGGAGCCCAATGCCCTTTTGCTCATATTTTCAGAAATGCAAAAAGATAAGGATGGGAGCAATTACAATGAAGTACTTTATGTTCAAAAACGGGATGAAAGGGCGGAACAATGGAATGGAAAAAGGTTGGGAATAGAAGGCGCTAAAGGACAACTAGGGTTTGAATTCGCCTTTAACGCTGAAGAATTTTTGAATTCGGATATTGATTTTTCCAAGTTTGAAAATGTAATGTTTTTCGATTTCAACAATGATATTAGGGATACCAACGACCCCGCCGACATGTTTGATCTGATACGGACGTTTAAGGAAAAAACCAATTATCCTTCAGATTACGATGCCACCAAACAACAGCTTTATAGTATGATCAAATCTACCGAGTTGGAAAATAGTGCCAATGTGGTCCAGACCTTGGGGAGGTATTTGAATTATTATCAAGAATTAAAATCGGATAAACTGTTGGTCGATTTTGTGGAGGCCAAAGATGATAGGTCCCGGACCGAAATTAGGGAAAAGGTAGTGCTGCAACTAAAATCCAACAACCTTGATAGTGCCAAACTGGAAGAAATAATGAATACCTTAAGGGAAATAAAGACCCAGGAAGAACTGGTGCTTTTAAAAAAGGCGGTAGAGATTTCGGCAGTTGGACAAATAGAGGTTATGAAGGCCATGCACCCCAATATGTCCGAAATGGAAATTCAGGGGATACATGAGTTTGTCTATAAGAAGTACGGTGCCGAATATGAAGGCTATCCTTCCATAGTGGGCAGTGGCAATAATGGTTGTATTCTGCATTATATAGAGAACAATAGACCAAAAGTGGGGAATGATCTGGTTTTGATGGATCTGGGTGCGGAATACCACGGTTATACTGCCGATGTTACCCGGACCATTCCGGCCAACGGAAAATTTTCAAAGGAGCAGAAACAGATTTACGATATTGTTTACAAGGCCCAAGAGGCGGGAATAAAAGCCAGTGTGATAGGGGCCTCTTTTCAGGCTCCCGGACAGGCCGCAAACGAAGTGATTGCCCAGGGGTTGATGCAGTTGGGGATTATTGGCAGCCCAGGGGAGGCCAGGAAATATTTCCCACACGGCACTTCCCATTATTTGGGGCTTGATGTGCACGATAAAGGTACCTACCGGCCCTTTAAGGAAAATACAGTGATTACGGTAGAACCCGGTATCTATATTCCCGAAGGAAGTGATTGCGATAAAAAATGGTGGGGAATAGCAGTAAGGATCGAAGACGATATACTGATCACGAAAAATGGTCCGGTCAATTTGTCTGAAATGGCCCCAAGGACTACGGAAGCTATAGAGGCCGTGATGAAAGAAGCCAGTCCGCTGGACCATTTTAAATTGCCAACATTGGATTAAATAGGTGGCTAGGGAAAAGCTATGAAAGTGCTTGAAGCGCCTTTTTCATGGCCTCTTTCAAAAATCCACCGGAAATTATCCCTTCCCTAACTTCGGCTACATTTTTTACCATTTTTTGGTAGTCCCCATTGGATAGGTTTTTTAATTTCCCGTCCAACTCCTCCAAGGAGGAAATACAGATACCCAATTGGCGTTCCTGTATTACCTGGGCAATGGCGGCCTTGTCCCATATAATGATGGGAAGGCCGCAGAGCAAATATAAAGATGTCTTATGGGGGTTGTTGTATAAAAGGTAGTGTCCAAAATGACCGGCACATTCGTCAATGGAGTTCCCGTTCCATACCAGGCCGAAGGAACCCCTTATATGTTTTGCTACCTCATCCGGGGAAAACATGCCCTCAAAACTGATGATGGTATTGGCTAGGTCCACATCATCCTTGATAAAACCGCTACCGTAGAGTTTTAAATGAAAGCTATTATTTTTTAAGGCATCCAATTTATAGATAAAGGCACTTTTTGCCATTCCCAGGCCACCCGCAAAAACAACATCGAACAAGCCCTTATTGGAAAGCTCCGGAGCAATGTAGGTATTGTTGTTGTCCAGATAATCGAACATGTAAAGGGGTATCAATTTGGCAGTGGCCCCTTGCTGCTCGAACCATTTTTTCATAGCATCGTTATGTACAATGATTACGTCGGCGCATGAGAATTTTTTCATTTCCCGGGAAATATCCTTATTTTTTCCCATGAGGTACTTAACGTCATGGATGATCAGCACAATTTTACATTTTTTTATTCCCGCTACCGTGGTAATATATTTGTAATATTTGCTTAGCGGATATTGTATGGCCAAAACGGAATTTTTGGGCAGACGTATAACACCTTTTGTTATCCCAAAAAAACTGATGACCGCACCTATGGCAGAACTGGCATAAGTGGTCTGTTTAAAACCTAAATTTTTAAATCCTATGGTGTCCAAGATCCGCTCACAATCCGTTTTAGGTTTGGAGGCTGCGCTGTTGGTTGCTTTGTAATTTCGGGAGATATAATATAAATTGGTCATTTTGGGTCGGTTCTTTACGCTTTACAAATATAAGCATGTTATGGTAAAGGGGATTTTTTTTTGATTTCAATCTGAAAACGTTATAATATACATTAGTTTTACTTCTTTATTATGAACTCATTTACGCGTAATGAAATACGACTACCTTATTGTGGGCGCCGGACTTTTTGGTGCCGTTTTTGCCCATGAGGCCAAAAAAAAAGGAAAAAAATGCCTGGTAATCGATAAGCGCCCACATCTTGGGGGCAATGTTTATTGCGGGGAAGTGGAAGGTATAAATGTTCATAAGTACGGGGCCCATATTTTTCATACCAATGACAAGACCATTTGGGATTATGTAAATGGATTTGTGGAATTTAATAGGTATACCAATGCACCGGTAGCCAATTATAAGGGCGAACTTTTTAATTTGCCCTTCAATATGAACACTTTTTACCAATTGTGGAAGGTTACTACGCCCGAGGAAGCCAAGGCGATTATTGCGGAACAGGTACGGGAAGTAGGGGTAAAAAATCCAAGGAATTTGGAGGAGCAGGCCTTGTCACTGGTCGGGAAGGACATCTACGAAAAGTTGATCAAAGGGTATACGGAGAAACAATGGGGACGAAAGGCCACAGAGCTGCCGGCTTTTATTATCAAAAGGTTGCCGTTGCGGTTTACGTTCGACAATAATTATTTCAATGATAAGTACCAGGGAATTCCCATTGGAGGTTACAATAAACTGATCAATGGCCTGTTGGAGGGTATTGAAACACGGTTAGAGGTCGATTTTTTTAAAGATAGAACGGAACTGATGGCAATGGCCCATCAGCTGGTGTTCACCGGTAAGATAGATGAGTTTTATGATTACCGATATGGTAAGCTGGAATATAGGAGTCTGGAATTTAAACATGAAATCCTGGATATGGAAAATTACCAGGGCAATGCGGTCATAAATTATACGGATGCCGAAATTCCATATACCCGTATTTTGGAACATAAGCACTTTGAATTTGGAACACAGAAAAAGACCGTGATAACAAAAGAATACCCTACGGAATGGTCAGGAAATAAAGAACCTTACTACCCTATCAACGATCAAAGGAACAATGAAATCTATTCCAAGTACAAGACCTTGTCCGAAAAGGACGATATTATTTTTGGGGGAAGGCTGGCCGAGTATAAGTATTACGATATGCACCAGGTAATTGCCTCGGCATTGGCCAAGTGCAAAAAAATATTTTCCTAAAGACCGACCTCTTTATTTTCTGAAAATTATGGCTGCCACAGTAGTAGTGGACAGTAAAATCTGTTTTTTAGCCAACCCCTCCCCCGTTGGCGCGATCGTCGCACTCGTGCCTACAAAACTTCCAAAAACACAAATAATAGAGCTTTACAAAGTCCTTAACTTGACCCTTCATAAGCCCTTTCACGTAAAACGACCGGCCTTGGATTCAATCCCTTCCGTCTTCTCCTCCTTGTGTCGGAGAATCCACCTTCCCGTATACTTCGACTCCGCTCAGCACAGGCCAAGGGAAGGAGCATTTACTTAGATCCTTGCAATTTACTTATTAAATTTTTGGTCCCCATAGACTCCCCCTCCTTGGGAGGGGGTTGGGGGGAGGACAACCAGTCTTACAAAGTCCCCGCTGCAGACCCATGAAATTTTTTAATGATTATTAGGATTTATATAATAATAAAATGTGTTGAAGAACAATGCATTAAGCAAGTATATTGG
>CBFGWQ010000108.1:0-12531 GCA_965652575.1 uncultured Arenibacter sp.
CGTGTCCACTCCGCCTAATTGTTCAGCGCCTCCGCGCCACCAACAATTTCTAAAATCTCGCCGGTAATGGCTGCTTGCCTAGCTTTGTTATAAGTAAGTTTCAACTGATTTCTTAACTCGGTGGCGTTGTCCGTTGCCTTGTGCATGGCCGTCATACGTGCACCGTGTTCACTGGCAAACGAATCGCGTACCCCTTTATACAACTGGGTCTTTAAGGATTTTGGAATCAATTGTTCCACAATCCCGGCCTTGGAAGGCTCAAAAATATAATCGGCCGTCGCATTGGCTTCACCTTCTATGGGAACAATTGGCAAGAATTGCTCTGTCATAACGATCTGTGTGGCGGCATTCTTGAATTTGTTATAAACAATTTCTATCCTGTCGTACGCCCCCGTGGTAAACAGATCCATCAATTCCTCGGCAATGACCGCCACATTATCGAACGTTAAATCATCATATACCGAACTGTGGTTGGCAATAACCTTGTTCTTTTTCTTTAAAATATCGTTGGCCTTTTTACCAATGGCAACAAAATCTACCTGTTTGTCCGCATAGGTCTCCCTTGCCAGCAGTGTGCTTTGCTTTAATATGTTCGAGTTAAAGGCACCGCACAAACCACGGTTAGAGGTTATGGCAACGATCAAAACCTTTTTCACCGGACGATTATCGGCAAATTTGCTTCCGGAATCCGCATCCAGACTAGCGCTAAGATTTTGCAAAAGCTCCGATAGTTTATCGGAATATGGACGCATTGCGGTAATGGCATCCTGAGCCTTCTTCAACTTGGCGGCAGATACCATTTTCATGGCACTGGTAATCTGCATCGTTGAAGATACCGAAGCAATCCTATTACGTATTTCTTTTAAATTGGCCATAGGCTCCACTTAAGCTCCCCGAGGAGAGGAATACTGTGTTAGACATTCGTTTACTCAATTTTTCAGGTCTTCTTTGTCCAAGAAGAAAGAAAAAGTACTCTCTTAATATTTGGCGGATAGATCTTTGGCCACAGAAGTTAAAACATCTATCACCTCATCTGTCAACTTTCCTGCCTTAAGCTGGTCCAAAACATCTCTGTGCTTGGCATTCAAAAACTCCAGATAGTCCCTTTCAAACTCCTTCACCTTCTCCACAGGAACTTTGCTCAACAAATTCTTGGAACCGGCATAAATTATAGCTACCTGATCTTCCACTGTAAAGGGATCGTTCTGTGCCTGTTTTAGGATCTCCACATTTCTACGTCCTTTTTCAATAACATTCAAGGTAGCCCCGTCAAGATCCGAACCGAACTTGGCAAAAGCTTCCAACTCGCGGAACTGTGCCTGATCCAATTTTAAGGTACCGGCCACCTTTTTCATCGATTTTATCTGGGCGTTACCTCCCACTCGGGATACTGAAATTCCTACGTTGATCGCCGGACGTACCCCTTGGTTGAAAAGATCCTGGGTCAAGAAAATCTGTCCGTCCGTAATAGAGATCACGTTGGTAGGAATATAGGCGGAAACATCCCCTGCCTGGGTTTCAATAATTGGCAAAGCCGTTAAGGATCCCCCTCCTTTTACCATTGGCTTAAGAACGTCCGGTAAATCGTTCATATTTTTGGCTATGTTATCGTCCGCTATAACTTTTGCGGCACGCTCCAATAATCTGGAATGAAGATAAAATACATCCCCGGGATATGCCTCACGTCCTGGTGGACGTCTTAACAACAACGATATTTCACGATAGGCAACGGCCTGTTTTGACAAATCATCATAGATGATCAAGGCAGGTCTGCCCGTATCCCTGAAATATTCCCCTATCGCAGCTCCGGCAAAAGGGGCATATACCTGCATGGAAGCAGGGTCGGAAGCATTTGCAGCCACAATGGTCGTATAGGCCAAAGCCCCGGCATCTTCCAATGTTTTGGCAATGTTTGCCACCGTAGAGGCCTTTTGGCCAATGGCAACATATATACAATATACAGGTTTACCTGCATCATAAAATTCTTTTTGGTTCAAGATGGTGTCCACGCATACGGTTGTCTTACCGGTCTGACGGTCGCCGATAACCAACTCACGCTGGCCCCTACCCACAGGAATCATGGCATCTATAGCCTTGATCCCGGTCTGCAATGGCTCGTTCACCGGCTGACGGAAAACAACCCCTGGTGCCTTACGTTCCAATGGCAGTTCGTACAAATCCCCGGTTATTGGACCCTTACCATCAATAGGGGATCCCAGGGTATCTACAACACGGCCCACTATACCTTCACCTACCTTAATGGAGGCAATGGTCTGGGTACGTTTTACAACCGAACCTTCCTTTACATTTCTTGAGGGGCTCAACAATACCACACCAACGTTATCCTCTTCCAAGTTAAGAACGATCCCCTGAAGTCCACCTTCAAATTCTACCAATTCCCCATATTGGACGTTGGATAATCCATAAACCCTAGCGATACCATCACCTACTTGTAGAACGGTACCTACCTCGTTCAATGAAGCCGATGCTTCAAACCCCGATAACTGCTTCTTTAATATTGCTGATACTTCAGCGGCTTTTACTCCTGCCATTTGTTTTGGATATAAGATTAGGGCGCCCTTGAAACCCAAGGCCGTCCAAAAAAATTATTTATAGACTATTTGTAAACTCTCTTTTCAAATTACTTAATTTATTGGCGATACTTGCGTCATATTGCAAATCTCCAACGCGCAGAATAAACCCTCCTATTATACGCTCGTCCACTTTGTTCTCTATTGTGGTTTCATTGCCCGTAAGCTCGACCACTTTGTTCAATATCTGTTTCTCCAGATCGGTACTTAAAGGAACCGCAGTGGTAACAAATGCTACACCCTGACCTTTACGGGCTTCATTTAAAATAATGAATTTCTCGGCAACATCGCCCAAAATTGAAATACGCTTATTGTCCATCAAGGTGGAAACAAGTCCTTCCGTAATAGCATCGCTACCCTTAAAGATTTCCAACAATGCGTTCTTCTTAAGCCCACTCTTCAAAACGGGACTTCCCAACATCTCCTGAAGTTCGGCACTATCGCCTATAGTGGATAATATCTTCCGGAAATCCTTCTCTACCTGTTCGGTAGCCTTATTATCTACCGCCAGATCCAAAACTGCTTTTGCGTAACGTACGGCTGCTCTAGCTTCGTTCATATCCCTGTTCCTAATTTAGCTTGATATCCCCTATCATTTCCTCTACCAACTTCATCTGCTTGGCCTTATCGGAAAACTGTTCCTTTATGACCTTTTCGGCAATCTCCAGGGATAGGGTAGCCACTTCGTTCTTTATATCGGCAACGGCCGCTTTCTTTTCACTTTCAATGGCAAGTTGCGCCTGCTTGATCATTTTATCGGCCTCCGCCTGCGCCAATTCCTTGGCATCGGCAACGATTTTCTCCTTCATTTCACGCGCCTCCTTGATCATAGCCTCACGTTCTACCCTTGCTTCCTGCAAAAGACGCTCGCTATCGGCAGTAACATTTTGCATTTCCTTTTTGGCATTTTCTGCTGCGGCCAATGCGTCCTTAATGCCGGATTCACGATCCTCAACGGCATCCAGTATGGGTTTCCAAGCAAATTTGCGCAACAAGATAAGCACTGCTATAAACAATAACAATTGCCAAAAAAACAATCCAAATGAAAACTGCTCTATTAATTTTTCCATGTCCTAATGTATGAAATGTAAACGTTTAATTTTTAATTGTAAAGGAACAGTTATAACCAACCGTTATAACTGTTCCTTATTTTGTTTGATTAAGATGCGAAAAGCGCAGCAAAACCAATACCTTCGATAAGTGCGGCAGCAATCAACATTGCTGTCTGGATCTTACCTGAAGCCTCTGGCTGACGAGCGATGGCATCCATAGCGGAACCACCAATTTTACCAATACCTAAACCGGCACCGATAACGATCAATCCAGCTCCTACAATAGTTGGGATTTCCATAATATATATAATTAATTATTAAACATTCTACTTTTAATGATCGTGATGCTCCTCAACGGCCGAACCAAAATACAGGGCGGACAACATCGTAAATATGTAGGCCTGCAAGGCCGCTACCAACAACTCCAGCAAAGAAAGTGCAAATGCCAAACCAAAGGACAATGGACTCCCTATCCAGTTTTTAAAAATAAACATCATTCCCAAAATACTCATTAAGACCACGTGACCTGCAGTAATGTTCGCATACAAACGAATCATTAGGGAGAAAGGCTTGATAAAGGTTCCCAAAAGCTCTATCGGGGCCAATACAATCTTCATAAACACGGGTACATCCGGCATCCAAAAAATATGCTTCCAGTAGTTTTTATTAGCGGTAAACGTAGTGATCAAATAGGTCAGGATGGCCAAAGCAAAGGTTACCGCAATATTATTGGTAACGTTTACGCCAAGAGGGGTAAGTCCCAAAAGATTAATGATCCATATAAAGAAAAATACCGTTAACAAATACCCCATATATTTCTTATAATGTTTCTCTCCTATATTTGGAATGGCAATATCATCCCTTATGTAAAGAATGATCGGCTCCAACAAGCGGCCGATACCTTTGGGCAAAGCATTGGTCTTGTATGACTTGGCCATTCTGCCAAACATAAACAGCATCAAGGCCGATACCAAAAATATAAAAACAACATTTTTGGTAATGGAAAAATCCAACGGTTTTACATTGGTTGCATGATGGTCTTCATCGTAATTTATGGTCCCATCGGCATCGGTCTTCACTATTTTGCCATGATAAAGGGCGTAATAATTCCCATCTACTTCTGCCACAGATTCCCCATGGTGAAATTTGGACGATGAGAATACCTTTAGACCGTTATCCCACAAAATTACGGGCAGTGGAAAACCTACATGTTCATTTTTTTCCTCATCTATCGTAAAAAGTGTAAAATCATGGGAATCCAACAAGTGATGTCCAATAAATTCCTTGATTTCGGCTTTTAGACTTCCTTTTTCCCCGCTGGACGAATGGTCCTTTTCTTGTGCGAAAGCATTGATACCCAGAAGAAGTGTAGCAACTAAAAGAAATTTAACGTAAAATGGTTTTTGCATATCGCTTAAAATATCGGTCTCAAAAAATCCGTGCAAATGTACGCTTTTATCTCAAAAAGAAAAAAGCATTGATCGGTTTATTTTAGACCGGTATTTAAAAACCTGAATTCGATTTTAAAAATACTGTTTTTCAAATAGTTACAAAAAATCCATCGTTCCGAACGAGGTACAGGGAGGGATCCCATAATTACGGGATTTCCCGTCGTTCGTTCCCCGCTCTGTCGAAATGACAATCATCCCTTTAACCATTGGTCATGACTCTTTTAAGCACTTAAACAATAATCGAAACTAACTATTTAACATTCTGGCTGTAAAGAACGTCTCCAAAATAAGGCACAGCAAATAGGGAACAAAAAAAGTGGTAAACTCCAAAGATTCCATATTCCCGTCCGCGTTATAGAAAGGATAAAAAACGAGAAAGAAAAATAAAAACTTGAGCATGCTCCCCCCTAAAAAAAGAAACCCGATCTGATCCCTCCATTTCTCCCGAAACCAATAAAGCACCGAAAATATGATCAGGGCCAACACTACATTGAGCAAATAGGCCAAAACGATCATATGGTCCAACAAAGGAAATCCAAATGCATAAAGTATAAGAAGGTGAAGGCAAAAAACCAATAGGCCCAACAGTACCAAGGAAAGGTAAAAAGCAAATAAAAGTGTATTCTGGTTATTCCTGGACATTAATACTTTATACGTTTCAATTGCTGCAAAACCAAATAAATGGCAACAGCCACTCCCAATAGGGTAAGTATTATAACAAAGGTCTTGGATTCCATTTCAAAATAGCCATCCAACCACTTTCCTCCCTGGGCGGCCAAAAAAATGATGCCTCCCATTTCTATGGCAATCCCGGTAAGGATTGCCGCATTTTTTAAACCATTGTTATCTTTAGGACGCTTTGGCCGGTTCATTGGTGGTTGCTGAGGGTTTCATTGGGCTATTTACAGCACCTTTGCCCTCCCTGCCCTTCATGGTACAGGAGGCATTGAAGGTAGCACCGGGATCGACCGCCAATTTGGACACTATAACGGTACCCTCGATTACAGCGGAAGACTTTAAGGTCAGGAGATCGGCCACAATCAGCTCTCCGTTGAAATTACCTTCAATATCGGCATTTACACACTCCACTTTACCATGGATATAACCATCTATTCCTATGACCACTTTTCCTGAGGTCTTTACATTGCCATCCAATTTTCCATCGATCCGAAAATCGGCTTCGGAGACAATATCCCCTTTAATTTTGGTATTTTTCTCGATTCTATTTGGTTGTCCGCCTAATTCTGTCATAACACGGGGTTTTTTGTTCTCTGAAAACATTTTGTTAAGGTTTTGGGGTTTATTGCTGAGCTCTATAATCTGCTATGTTCTTATGTACCTGTATTATTTTATAGTTGTCGGATAAAATTACGAAATTCTCATCATCGATCCGGTAATCCTTATTGTTTTTTATCAATTCTGCGTAGCCAAGTGCAAAGTCCTTGGATTTAAAGCCGTGAACCACTACAAATTGATCTTCCAGATTATAGATATCCTTTGAGATCATATTCTTATACTTCAACTCTTTAATGGATTTTTCCAAAAGTTCCTTGAGCCTTAGGGCCTTTTTATCGTCCTTAATTTTAAGCGGAAATACCAGCTTCCAATTACCGGAACCCGTAGATTCGGTTTCCTTGGAAAAAACCTTGGGTTCCAACTTCGGCAATTGTTCCGCCACCATGGTCTGTGCTTTTTTCCCTTCCGGACTATTGGGATAATTTAGGGCCACATAATTCAATGCCTCCCTATATTCTTCAAACCCTTGCAACCTGCCTATGGCATTGGCCTTCAGCATTTCAAATTTTGGAACAATAGGGTCTCCGGTGTATTTGCCGATGTTATCTTCTGCCCCTGTAATTACTTGTAAAAACGCCTGATTTTGGAACAGTTTGTACAGGCGCTGGTACTTGGCATCGGGGCTATCGGCACTTCCCGTTAAAACGGCCTGTGGATTTAAAAGAATTTCCGCATATCTGGATTCGGGATGGTTTTTAATGATATCATATTTCATATCCGTTGCCAAGGCACTTCCAGACTCTTCATATATCTTGTAAAGATTGTATTTGGATGGGATGATCAGCCTTTCCTCCGGATTGGATTTTAGAACGCTCTCCAATTTACCTGCGGCCAAAAGGTTTTCCTTAAATTTTTCCTTATAGATCAACCCTAATTGATAATTGGCAAAATTGCGCTCGGTCCTTAAGCTATCTACCAGCTGTGGGTCCGTAGGTATTTGACCCAAGTAGAAGTCAACACTGTATTTTTCCTCTTCTCCTACTGCTGCAACATAATTCGTTGCTGTATTGGCCGGATTTTCTCCATTAACCTCCAGATTTTGTCCTTTGGATTTGTTGGACCAGCGCCAATCGTCCTCTAGGCTCCTCTTCCCCCATCTGGTCTTAAAATCGTTTTTGCCATAACCCAAGGTAGTTATGTTATAAAAATAAAACTTGCCCTTGTTCTCCTTTCCTCCCTTAGTTTTACTAAAAGCGGCAAAACCGGCATTGGCCATACTTTCCTCTTTCTTTCTGTCTTTTTCGGCCACTGCCTTCAATTGGGCAATATGTTCCTCAAAATAAGTTATCCTATCGTCAATTGGAAGTTCATATAAAGTAATGACACTATCCGTATACTGTACCACCTCCTCATATTTGATAACATCCTCCAGGTTGTCCAGTTTCTTTTTAACTTCCCTATATTTCTTGGTATTTTCATTTAAGTTTTGCAGTACACTGTCGTAATAGGCCCCGGAAGGTTTATACTTGTTCCGGTCAAAATTATAGATGGCCAAATTTTCATAGTTCAGTGCGTTCAACTGGGGCATATTCTGGGTGGCCCTCAAGGATTTGTTATAATACAACAGTGCCAAACTATCGGATTTATTTGCCATATGGAATTCTGCTACCTGGCGGTATATCTTGTTCAAAAAGGGCCTATTTTCCCGGTCTTCCTCCAATGCCGTAAGGTAGTCGTACATTTCTCCCCTATTGTCATCGGTAAGTTCGGTATTCTGAATTTTTTGTAAATGCGCATTGATCATATATACCCTGGGCGATTTCCTGTTTAAATCGATCACCTTCTCGAAGGCATAATTGGCACTGTCCCTATACCCCAGTTGATTGTATAATTGGCCAATAATGTATAAGTAACGCCCTTTTTCCGGATTTTTTTTGGTATATACCGATGCTATCTTTAATTGCTGTATGGCGGTATCGGGAATTTTAAGATTGATGTAGGCCTGACCCATCATGGCACGGGCATCGGCATATTCCTGATCGCTTAAATATTCCTGTTTAATTAAACGCTTCAGATTCTTCAGGGCAAGTTCTTCATTTTCTAAACGAATATTCACCTTTTCCCTCCAAATGGTTGCTTCGTTAAGCTTATCGCTCTGCGTATATTTATTTAGGATATAGTTGAAGGATTCCAAAGCGGGCATATAACGCTGGTCAAAATACCGGGCCTTGCCCAAAAGTAAAAAGGCCTCATCGGTCTGGGGGTTGCGCTCCTCATCCTTTATGTCCATACTGTGTTTTTGTATGGCCTTGGTAGCCTTTTCCTCGGCAATAAGAAAATTGGGGTTGTTATCTTCGGAATCCAACTTTATATCTTCGGTCACCTCCAGTCTTTCCACGGGCAATACTTCCCAATAATTATCCTGATATACGGCATTGAGACCTTCACGCCCTTCTTCAAAGGCAATATTACCGTTGTACAAGGTATTGTACTTGGTATTAAGTGCATGCCAATTACGGTTTAACATGGCGTCTTTCTTTGTAGAACAGGCATTAAAGGCCAATCCTCCAAAAACAATCGAAAATATAAGTGTATTGCGAAGCTTCAAAATTCTATGTATTCGTACCTAACCTTAACTTAAAAACGGCCGGATTATTATGTAGTTGGTCGACAAAAACAGCATTATTTTTAGTTATTGGCCAAAGAGAATGATAAGGAACCATATCCCCGGCAAAAACGCAACTTGCCATTGCCGATCCTATAAAGGGTACAAAACCATGTTGAAGGGAACGAGCGAAAATATCCTTGATAGGCAATGCCATTATAGGCTACAGGACAATTTATCCTCCAAAAAAAACTTCCAATTCCTTAAGCGTCTCCGTAGAGGTACGGATATCGTTTACCAACTCGCCCTTATTGAGCACAACGATCCGTTCACAAACCTCGGTAACATGGATAAGATCGTGACTGGAAACCAAAACGGTAACTCCTTTATTGGCCGCCAAATCCTTGATTATCCCTTTTAGTTTTATTTGGGTAGTTGGATCCAAGTTGGCAAAAGGTTCATCCAATATTATTACTTCAGGATCGCCAATGAAGGAGGCAACAATACCTACCTTCTTCTGATTTCCCTTGGACAAGTCCCTCAAATATTTTTTCTGGCCCAAAATTTCATTGTTAAAAAAATCTTCGAACCCGGCCAAAAGGTTGTCTACATCGGCCCTGTTCCGGCCCCTCAGTTCCCCGATAAAATAGAAGTATTCCTCCGGTGTTAAATATCCTATCAAAAAAGTTTCATCAATAAATGCCGAAGTAAATGGTTTCCATGCCTCACTGGAATCTACTTGAACACCATTATTTACGATGTGTCCCGTAGTGGGCTGAATTAAATCCAGCATTAAACTAAAGAAGGTAGTCTTTCCTGCTCCATTATTGCCCACCAGACCAAAACTCTGGCCTTTCGGGATTTCCAAATTTTCAATGTTCAAAACAATGGACTCCCCATACTTTTTAGTTAAATTTTGGACCGAAATCATAGATATATCTTTTTAAGCTTTTTGTTTGTAGGCTGCAAGCGTCTTGTACTTTTCCTTTTTGTAGATGGCCTCAATTATGGCAAATGCCTTATTTCTAAAGCCGAATCCGATAACCCCCGCCATACCCACAAAAATATAGCCCGCGGTAGGGCCGATAAAATAATGTCCCACGGCATAGACTCCCAAGGGTAGAATTAGTTTGGGCAATGTCAGCAACAGGGTTTTTACATTAAAGGCCTGCTTATCCCCAAATGCCTTTTTATTGGATGTTAGTTCTATGGGTGTCTTAATATAGGCCCCGGCCCATAGTACCAAATAGGAATTGACACCAATATTATAAATGGCCCCAACAATCACCGCCAAGTAGGCATCCCAGCCAAAGTAAATATAAAAGGAGGCCAGAATGGTACTTGCTATGGTGGCCATAATTATCAAATACCATTTGGAAGTTAAATATTCCCTATACCTAATATTCTGACTCATCATCAAGGGATAGTACGAACTGTCCCAGCTGGGTACGAACTGACCAAAACTGAACAAGAAGCCTCCGGAAATAAAAATACCGGCAAATATTTTCCAAACAGGACCGTCGTATGCCTCTACGGAACCGGTAAAGAAAAACAGTCCATAAAAAATAAAGAAAAAACTCATTATTACAGCGGTTTTTGACCTCTTGTTCCTCCTTATCAATTTTATATCGTTCTTTAAAAAGGTGCCCAAATTCCCAAAACGGTCCAACCAGGCATAATCCTCCGTTTTGGCCATGGACCTCTTTCCTTTCAACCCCGCATCCAGATACATATGCCCTTTAAAATAGGAAAAGGCGGTAGATACCAATGCTATTAGCAATCCCCAGGTTAAAAGAGCCAGCCAGGGAAGTTCATAAAATGTATTAAAAAATGGTGCACTATAGACCGTTATATTAAACAGTTCAAAATACTGGCAAATTCCCAGAATCGTAAATAGGCCTAGCAACAGGTAAAAAACATTGTCTTTATTATTTACCAGTACGTTTATAAAATTATTACAGAAAAACAGTGCCATGATTCCCAAATGCCAACCAATGACCCCTACAGGAGAGTAGCCCTCCATCAATAGTACTACGGAAAAGGGTACAAAGAAAAAGGCATGTGACCAATTAAAAAATGAGACTACCGTTTTCCCCAAGGAATACCACACTATCCTACTTTTGTTAATAGGAAGGTAAAGCAAAGGCTTAATATTGGTAATGGGCATTTTCTGAAGCATATACCTCATGTAAAGATCTCCCACCAAATAATAGATTATGAACCGATTCACTACCAGGAGGGGATCTCCCCAACCTTGCTTTTCAATGATATAAAAAGCCCCTATTCCAAGGCCCAGAAATACGGCCATAAAATAGAGTACTCCCAAAACCATAAAAATCTTTATGGCGAGATTGGCTTTAAACGAGGCAGATCTATAAAAGGATTTCCATTCAAGTGTAAGAAATTGCTTTAACATGCATTGGAGAGTTATACCTGATAGATTAGTGCCCAATTTAGGGTATTTGTTACAAATTGCCGGTATTTTTTTAATTTCCCGTTTTAAATCCTCCCTGCTTTGCTTAATTTTGCACCAAAGATTTAATATGGCCCACTTTCATTCGCTTACCGTTCAAAAAATTAAACCGCTTACCCCAAACTCAGTGGCAATAACCTTTACCGTTCCTAAAGAACTGATCCAGACTTTTGCCTTTACCGCTGGTCAGTACATCACCATTAAAAAAGAAATAAAGGGCAAGGAATTACGCAGGGCCTATTCTATTAGTTCCTCCCCTAAATGTGCAGGCATTACTATTGGTGTCAAGAAAGTGGACAAGGGCGGATTCTCGGATTTTGCGCATAACAAACTTAAGGAAGGCGATGTATTGGAAGTAATGCCCCCGGAAGGCCGGTTTATTTTTAAGCCCTCCCCAAGTCCAAAAAACATCATAGCCTTTGCGGCAGGCAGTGGTATTACTCCAATTATGAGTATCGCCAAAACCGTATTGGATTCCAATACCAAAAACAATTTTGTATTGGTCTACGGAAATAAATCCTATAAGGAAACCATGTTCTATACGGATTTGGTAAAGCTACAGCTGGAATATACCAATAGGTTCCATATCTATTTTATATTGAGCCAGACCCAAGAGGACGAATCCATTTTTGGCCGTATAGAGGCCTCAACGGTGAACTATGTGCTCAAAAACAAACATAAAAACCTGGAATTTAGCGATTATTATCTATGTGGCCCCGAGGCAATGATACAGTTGGTGACCGAAAACCTAAAAGACAAGGGCATCTCTGAGGATAAGATCCATTTTGAATTGTTTACCTCTACGGAGATAAAAGATGAGCTTCCCGAAAAATTGGAAGGCAAGACCCAGCTTACCGTTATTGTGGACGATGAGGAGTTTTCCCTATCCATGGACAAGGGTTCTCGGGTATTGGATGCCGTTCTAAAAGAGAATATAGATGCCCCCTATTCCTGTCAAGGTGGCGTATGCAGCAGTTGTATTGCCCGAATCAAGGAAGGAAAGGCCGAGATGGTAAAAAACCAAATTTTAACGGATAGCGAAATAGCGGAAGGATTGATCCTTACCTGCCAGGCACACCCCACAACCCCTACGCTAACTGTGGATTATGATGATGTGTAAATG
>CBFGWQ010000109.1:0-12442 GCA_965652575.1 uncultured Arenibacter sp.
TCCATAGATAGTCCATAGATAGTCCATAGTTAGTCCATAGTTAGGCCGTATATGCAAATAGGGAAAAAACAGGCTGGATCCACCCCTTTTTGACACGCTAAATGATTGTCATTTCTACAGAGTGAGGAACGAACGAAGAGAAATCCCATTGTTGTGGGATTCCTCCCCGTACCTTGTTCGGAATGACGTATTTTTTATGATATTATTTTATAACTATTTGAAGAACAACATTTTTTACATAGAAACTCAGGTTAGATTAGTTTTTGGGTTTCAAAAAGACCTGTTGCAGCATAATCAATAAAAAAACTCCTTTTTCCATTCATTTGGAAAAAGGAGTTTATTGTTTTCATGGGAGTGGATTGTTTCCACCGTCCATAAATCCGGATTTACTTGCTCAAGTACATCTTACGTCTGGAATACAGGTTGTAGAATTCATCATCCTTAAGACTGTCTATAAACAAAATGCTCTCTCCGGTACTCTTCATTTCCGGTCCCAGATTCTTATTAACGTTAGGGAATTTATTAAAGGAAAATACCGGCTGTTTTATGGCATAGCCCTCCAATTGGGGATTAAAATTAAAGTCCTTTACCTTTTTCTCGCCCAGCATCACCTTGGTGGCATAGTTTACATAAGGCTCTTTGTAGGCTTTGGCAATAAACGGTACGGTCCTGGAGGCCCTGGGGTTTGCCTCTATGATATAAACAATATCATCCTTGATGGCAAACTGAATATTGATCAGTCCCACAGTATTTAGGGCCAAGGCGATCTTTTTGGTGTGGTCCTTTATTTGCTGCATGACAAATTCGCCCAAATTAAAAGGTGGCAAGGTAGCGTTGGAATCCCCTGAGTGGATACCACATGGCTCTATATGCTCCATAATCCCGATGATATAAACCTCTTCCCCGTCACAAATGGCATCGGCCTCGGCCTCTATGGCACCGTCCAAATAATGGTCCAAAAGCAGCTTGTTGTTAGGTATTTTTCTCAGAAGATCTACAACATGCTCCTCCAGTTCTTCCTTGTTGATGACAATCTTCATTCCCTGTCCGCCCAAAACATAGGATGGCCTTACCAGTAAGGGAAAATCCAGCTCATCCGATAGGGCCAAGGCCTCATCGGCAGTTTCGGCCACACCGAACTGAGGGAACGGGATATTGTTTTCGGCCAATAAATTGGAAAAACTTCCCCTGTCCTCGGCCAGATCCAGTGCCTTGAAACTGGTACCTATTATTTTAATACCGTATTTATCCAGTTTTTCCGCCAACTTTAGGGCTGTTTGCCCTCCTAGTTGAACAATGACCCCTTCCGGTTTTTCGTGCCTGATAATATCATAGATGTGCTCCCAAAATACAGGCTCAAAATACAGTTTGTCCGAAATATCGAAATCCGTGGAAACCGTTTCTGGGTTACAGTTGATCATTATGGTCTCATAACCACATTCCGAAGCTGCCAATACCCCATGTACACAACAGTAATCGAATTCTATCCCCTGTCCGATCCGGTTAGGCCCAGAGCCCAGTACCACAATTTTTTTCCTATCGCTCACAATACTGTCGTTCTCCACAAATTTTTTACCGTCCGGGGTCTCTATTTCCGCCTCAAAGGTAGAATAATAATAAGGGGTCATGGCCTTGAACTCGGCCGCACAGGTGTCTACCAGTTTATAGACCCTGTTAATATTAAGGGCAACACGTTTATTGTATACCTCGCTCTCATAACAGTCCAGCATATGGGCAATCTGCCTGTCGGCAAACCCTTTTTGTTTGGCTTCCAAAAGAAGCTCTTTGGAAAGGGATTCAATACTGAAGTTGGAAATTTCCTTTTCCAATTGATACAACTCTTCGTATTGTTTTAAGAACCACATGTCTATTTTAGTGATTTCGTGGATCCTGCTTAGAGGAATCCCTAATTGAATGGCGTCATATATTACAAAGACACGGTCCCAACTGGGAATGGTGAGTTTACTGATAATCTCATCATAATTGGTATATCCCTTGCCATCCGCTCCAAGTCCGTTCCTCTTAATTTCCAAAGATTGGGTAGCTTTGTGGAGGGCTTCCTGAAAAGATCGGCCAATGCCCATCACCTCTCCCACCGATTTCATCTGCAGTCCCAGGGTCCTGTCCGAGCCTTCAAATTTATCGAAGTTCCAACGCGGTATTTTTACGATTACATAATCCAAGGTAGGCTCAAATAAGGCAGAGGTAGATTTTGTAATCTGATTGCTCAGCTCATTTAAATTATATCCTATGGCCAGTTTGGCGGCTATTTTGGCAATGGGATATCCGGTGGCCTTTGATGCCAATGCCGAAGATCGGGAAACCCGGGGGTTGATCTCAATGGCAATGATATCTTCCTTTTCATCGGGACTAACGGCAAACTGAACATTACAGCCCCCTGCAAAATCCCCGATACTGCGCATCATTTTTATGGCCATATCCCTCATCCGCTGGAAGGTGGTGTCGGACAACGTCATAGCCGGTGCCACCGTAATGGAGTCTCCGGTGTGTATCCCCATGGGATCCATATTTTCAATGGTACAAATAATGACCACGTTATCATTTTTGTCCCTTAGCAATTCCAGTTCGTATTCCTTCCAGCCCATTAAGGCCTTGTCTATCATGACCTCATGTATAGGGGAAACTTCCAGTCCAAGACTGAGAAGTTCATCAAAATCCTCCGGTTTGTAGACTATGGAAGCACCGGCGCCACCAAGGGTGTAGGAGGCCCTGATCACTAAGGGAAATCCAAATTCCTGGGCAATTTCCTTTCCTTTTAGAAAGGAGGTAGCGGTTGCCTGGGGAGCCATTCCAATGCCAATTTTGAGCATTAGTTCACGAAATTTCTCGCGGTCTTCCGTAATGTTGATGGCGTCTATATCCACACCTATGATCTGTACTCCGTAATCTTCCCAAATCCCTTTGGTATCCGCTTCTATACAAAGATTTAATGCTGTTTGTCCCCCCATGGTTGGTAAGACCGCATCTATATTGGGATGTTTATCCAAAATTTCCCTAATGGATTTTGTTGTCAAGGGTTTTAGATAGACATGATCGGCCATGGTTGGGTCCGTCATTATCGTGGCAGGGTTACTGTTAATGAGGATCGTTTCTATACCATCTTCCCTTAAAGATCTCAACGCCTGTGTACCTGAATAATCAAATTCACACGCTTGACCGATAATGATGGGTCCGGAACCAATAATTAAAATAGAGTTTAAATCTTTTCTTTTGGGCATTTTACTAGTTGTTTATTATATAAAAAAAAGGCAATTGGACAAAAAAAAGGTGCTACTTCGGAAAAAGTAACACCTTGTTATTTCTAAAAAACAATTCTATCATTATTTTTTGTGCTTCAGCTCCGAGGATACAGATAACTTCTTTCTTCCTTTGGCTCTTCTTCTGGCAAGCACTTTTCTACCATTGGCAGTAGCCATACGCTCCCTAAAACCATGTTTGTTTTTTCTCTTTCTTTTGGATGGTTGAAATGTTCTTTTGCTCATCGTAGCGTATTTTTATAGTATGCTTATATTTCTTTTTTGTCAATCCTTGATTTTGCTTTACCGACAGCAAAATCCGGCTGCAAATATACAAAGAGTTTTTGCATTGGCAAATCTAATTAAAAAAATATTTTTTTGGGATTGCCCCCTATAAGGCCCACAGGATTTTACTACTTTTGCATCGGCTTAAACGGAATGACAATCTAACATGAAACGCTTTATTTTTTTAATGGTCTGCATCCTGTGCTATATGGGTGTTAATGCACAAACCACATTGCAATATCATTTAAAAAAGGGAGCTATTTTTAAAATTAAGCAGGATGCCGAGCAGATCATAACCCAGGAATTGGATGGGGCAACCCATGAAATTACGAACCACATTGATGGTGTATTGGAGTTTAAAGTGCTCGGAGAATTGGAAAATGGATATGAAGTAGCTTTGACTTTTAAGGATCTAAACCTAAAAATGACCTCTAGTATCCAAGGGGAATTAATGAATGTCAGGGCCAAAGAAGTTAGTGATGAGGACGTGCAATCCAAAGTATTCAACACCATACTGAACAATCCGGTAAAAATGGTTTTGGCAAGGACCGGGAACATATTAAAGGTTCAGGGAGGTGATAGTCTGGTTTCCAAAATGGCCAGGGCCTCTGGTCTGGAAGATGAATTCTCTATCAATATGATGAAAAAATCCTTGGAAAATGAGTTTGGATCCGAAGCATTGTCCAATAGCTATAAACAATTGACCTACATTTATCCTGAAGGGAAGGTCAATGTAAACGATAAATGGGAAAATATCTATAATGGCAAATTAAGGACTACCAATGAGTGGACCCTTAAAAATATTGTGGACGGTAAGGCAACTATTAACGGAAAGGCTGCAGTGTTAATGGATGTAGAGGATGCCAATACCGTTATGAAACTTAAGGGATCCCAAACCACTACCATAACGGCAGATACCAATACCGGTTTTATTACATATATGCTGATAGAAGGAATATCTACCGGAGTATCTACCATGACGCAAATGGGCGGACAGGAAATACCGACCACTATTAAATCTAAAATAACGTACCAATTAATTAAATAACAATATGTTCAATAAAAATTTAAAACTAGTTATAGCCGGACTTATTATAGCCTATGCTGTATATCAATTTGTAGAAGGAAATATTGGCAATGGGATTGCGTTGATCCTTCTTTCCTCTATTTTTGTATTTCTATATTATAGGAACGAGATTATTTTATTGGCATTTCTTAAAATGCGTAAACAGGATTTGGCGGGTACAAAAAAATGGCTGGATAAAATTAAAAATCCGGATACCGCCCTTACCAAAAAACAGAATGGCTATTATAATTATTTGAATGGGATCATTTTTTCGCAGACCAACCTGACCCAGGCCGAAAAATACTTTAAAAAAGCCTTGAAATTTGGTCTTAATATGGATTATGATGTGGCAATGGCCAAATTGAGCCTTGCCGGTATTGCCATGCAAAAACGCAGAAAAAGGGAAGCTACCACACTATTGAACGAAGCTAAAAAGCTGGACAAACAAAATATGCTTGCGGAACAGATCAAGATGATGCAGCAGCAATTGAAAAAAATCTAGCTACAGTCCAATTTATCGGTCTTGATGTCCCGCCCTCATAGCCAACATCTATAGTAAAGGGGCAAAGAGTCGACTAAAGGACTCTTTTAGCCTTCTTATCAGGTTTCTGTTTTCCCAGCGCTCCAAGCTAACTTCTTCGCATTCCTGCAGGTCTAAATGGAATTGGCTTCGCATTTGTTGATTGATATCCTTATTGTAGACCAGGGCGTTTATTTCAAAATTCATGGAAAAACTCCGATAATCCATATTGGCCGTTCCAATACTGGAGAACATATCATCTATTACCAAAGTCTTGGCGTGTATAAATCCTTTTTTATAACGGTAAAGGGAGATGCCGGAATATAGACATTCATCAATATAGGAATCTGTGGCATACTGCGCTACCACCGAATCCGATTCGTACGGTATAATGATCTTTACCTCTACCCCACTTCTCGCAGCGGTGGTCAGGGCAGTTAGAATGGCCGAGTTGGGTATAAAATAAGGGGTGGTGATCAAGATACTTTCACGTGCCGAATTAATGGCGCAGAACATGGCTTCCATAATATTGGCCCAATCACTGTCAGGGCCACTTGCAGCAATTTGTACCGCTACGGGTTTTTGGGTGGCGGATTTTTGCTTGGGGAGAAGAGTTTCCTCGATCTCCATGCTGTCTTTGGCCGCAAAATTCCAGCTTAGGACAAAAGAGGATTGGAGGGCGCCTACGGCTCCTCCCTTAATACGCATATGGGTATCCCTCCAATACCTTTCATTATCAAAGGTGTTGTCGTACTTCTGATCTAAATTTATACCTCCTACATAACCAATATCGCCATCTATGATTGCGATCTTTCTATGGTCCCTGTAGTTAAGTTTACTGGTAGAATTGGAGAACATAACGGGCATGAAAGGAAAATGCTTTACTCCGCTATCCGAAAGTTTCCTTTTGAAAACTTTCGAGATATCACTGCCCACATCATCATAAATAAGTTTTACATTGATCCCTTCCCTGGCCTTTTTGCATAAAATTTCAATAATTTCACTTCCCAGCCCTTTATCGAACAGCACAAAATACTCCAAGTGTATATGGTGTTTGGCATTTTGAAGATCTTCCCTTAAATATTTAAACTTTTCCTCTCCGTTTATAAGGATGTCCACCTCGTTATCAAAGGTTAGCAAGGCCCTTTCGTTATTTCGCATTAGTTGGTATATCTTATAAATACCTTCTCCCAAAAATTCCTTTAAGTCGTCCCTTTCGGAACGATCGAGACTAAAGCTATTGCGCCATTTTTTAAGTTGGTCATTGTCCCCTGCGTATTTTTTTTCAAAGATCTTGTCCTTTCTGTAATCCTGCCCAAAAAAATAATAGACGAGCAGTCCTATAAAGGGCAGTGTAGCCAAAACGAAAATATAGGATAGGGTCTTGACCGGATTCTTGTTCTTAAGAACGATCATGATCGAAAAAAAAATGACCAACAAATAATTTATACCTAAAAGTACCTGCCAAATATTATCCTTTAGGTAAGCACCCATTATTTGGAGATCTTATAGTAACCTTTATTTGGGATTTCTATAGTATACTTCTTTTTGGAAGCGTTATTCAAATGGGGTTCCCTTAACCAGGGGTTATGTCTTTTTAAAATTTTATAGTTGATTTCATATAGTGCCGCAAAATCGGCAAAATTGTCCACCGGCTCGTTAATTTCAATATTAAAGGTCGGCACAGCGGTGTACATATCCTCCTTTTCAATATGGAAACCGTATTTCTCGGGATTGGATAATATTTCTTTAATGGCCAGTATACGGAATACATAGCGACCTGTTTCTTCCCCTAAAAGAAGATCATAATAGCCGTCCGCTTTCTGTATTCCCATATACTTTTGTATTCCTCCCGATCCGGCGTTGTACGCCGCTGCGGCCAGGGTCCAACTGCCAAATTTCTCCTTGGACTTTTTTAGGTATTTACAGGCAACTTCGGTCGATTTTTCAACATGGTACCTTTCGTCCACATTACTGTTGATTTCCAGGCCGTATTCTTTTCCCGTGGCGCTCATGATCTGCCAAAAGCCCGTGGCACCGGCAGGTGAAACCACGTTTTGAAGCCCGCTTTCCGCCAAGGCCAAATATTTAAAGTCGTCAGGAATTCCGTTCTTCGCCAAGATGGGTTCTATAATGGGGAAGAATTTATGGGCCCTTTTCATAAGTAAAAGGGCATTGGATTGCCAATAGGTGTTCACCAAAAACTCGCGGTCTACCCGTTCCATTATTTCCGGATCGTCAAAAGGGACCGGTTCCCCTGCGAAGTTCAAATCGTCCGGAATCTCGATTGCGGTAATCCGATAACCGGGCTCGTCACCATCATTGGTTTTGGGCTGTGTTTCCCCAACGGGCACGGAAGTTTCCTTATACTGGTTTTGTACCGCAAATATTAAGGTGCTTCCTACAAAAAAAACTCCCAAAATCATTAAAATATTCTTTATAACCTTCATATTTTCAATGTTTTAAATTTCAAAATTATATTAAATGTATTGCTACATTGGGCAGCAGTTCTTCCTCTTCGGAAGTCAGGATCATTTACCTGTTTCTACTTCAAAGATATTAAGAAACTGTTTAATTACTGTTTAAATTTTGTTTTTGGAGCATTTTATAGTGTATTCCTGCCTGGCCGGTAGGCATGGTGGGAAAAGACAGGGCCGAGCGTAAAGAAAATGTCTGGTAGACATTTTTGGCGAAGGAGCCAGCCGGCGCATAGATAAGAACCAAAGGATAGAATTTAAACAGTTTCTTTATACAACTGCCTTATTGCAAAATAATTGTGGGCAAGTGTTCATTAAACCATTTTGCCCGATGAATAATCATCGTATGTGTCCCGTTTTTGACCTTAATACAGTCTTTTATATAGACTATGGGAAAGACCGGATCCTTATCTCCATGAATATGGATTATATTTTCCGCGGATTTTGTTTGTTTCCAGTTTACTATGGCATCTATGGACCAATCCAGGTAATATTTATCACGGACGGACAAGTACTGCTCGTAAAGTGCCAGACGTTTGGAGATGGTTTCGCCAAAGGCATATTTGGCCAACAGTTCCATATTGTTCACTAGACCGGTAGGCAGTAATTTATGGACTTTGGTATACTTGGCAAAAATCATTCTTTTGGGCAGTTCCGAATTACTTTTGACGCTCGAAATAATAATGACCTTTTTCACCTTAATGTGCTTGGCCATCTCCTGCACCAAAATACCTCCGAAGGAGACCCCTATCAGGACTGCATCCTCATGCTTGACTTGACGGGCCATTTTCAGGGCATAATTTTCCAGACTGATATCCTTATCGGGAACGGACCAATCCAAAAAATGTTTTTCAAAAATGGCCACAGGCAGTTCCAATTTGTCAAAAATAGCGGGATTGGCCGCCATACCGGGCATGAAATAAACATGTTTTTTATTTTGGATTGTCCGGTTTTCAATCATAAATAGGATAATAACGTTTTTTTCACTAACTTTGTTTTCTTGGCTTTTTCGTCCCTGCTTATGCGTTTATTTAGTTTTCGGGCCTAGATTGTAATTTGAGAACGTTATGATCCAAAATTAGTCATTATTTAAAATCAAACTATATGAATGAAGTAGAAATTAAGGACAATGGTTTCTTGAGACAATTTGAAGCCAGGGTTGACGGTCACTTGGCTAAAATTGAATATTCTTCCCAAGAGCGCAAAGTTTTTTTAACAAAGCTTGTTATCCCTGAGGGAATAACAAAAGAAGGTTTTAGAGAGGAATTCATTAAAAGTGTTTTGAGCCATATCCAGGAACAAAATTTACGGGTTGTACCTACCAGTCCCCAAATTGCAGGTTTTTTAAGAAAAAACCGACAGTACAAGGAAATGCTTCCGGTAGGGATAAGAATATAACGATATAAAAAACCTCCCGTTGACGGGAGGTTTTTTTTGCCTTACCTCTTTGGTTGCCCTTATATTTAATGGCAATTAGTACCTCTAAACAGGTGCCATGCTGCCTACCTCAATGCCCCTTACCATTCCATCATCATCAATTTCCGTAAGTTGTATTTCGTGCAAGGTGTTTACCAGGCTAGGGTTCCATGGTGTTTTTACTTTTACGTAATTTTCGGTAAAACCATGTATATAGCCTTCCTTGTTTTCAGCTTCGTACAAGACCGTTCTGGTCGTGCCCAATTGTCCTTCATAGAAGGCCCTTCTCTTTTTAACGGAAAGTCCCCTCAACATCTTACTTCTTTTATTCCTCACTTTTTTTGGGACAACTCCGTCCAATTCCGTTGCCTTGGTATTATCCCTTTCAGAATAGGTAAATACATGCAGATAGGAAACATCGAGTTCATTTAAAAAATTATAGGTCTCCAAAAAATGAGCTTCGGTTTCCCCCGGAAATCCAACTATGACATCGACCCCTATACAGGCATCCGGCATCACCTCCCTTATTCTTTTAACCCTATCCACATACAAATTGGTCAGGTATCTTCTACTCATCAATTTTAAAATGGCATCGCTGCCGCTTTGTAGGGGAATATGGAAATGCGGTACAAAACAATTGCTTTGTGCCACAAAATCTATAGTTTCGTTTTTCAACAAATTGGGCTCAATGGAGGAAATTCGCAAACGGTGTATCCCTTCTACCCTATCCAGTGCCTTTACCAGATCCAAAAAAGTATGCTCATGTTTTTTATTGCCAAATTCCCCCTTTCCATAATCACCTATATTAACGCCGGTAAGTACAATTTCCTTGATGCCCTTTGATGAGATTTCAGCGGCGTTTTTAAGAACGTTCTGAAGGGTGTCACTCCTCGAAATCCCCCTGGCCAAAGGAATCGTACAATAGGTGCATTTATAATCGCAGCCATCCTGTACTTTTAGAAAAGCCCTGGTGCGATCTCCTATGGCATAACTGCCCACATAAAAGTCGGCCTCTTCTATTTCACAGGAATGTACCTGGCCAAAATCGTTTTTGGAAAGATCATTTACATAATCCGCAATCTTAAATTTTTCCGTGGCTCCCAAGACCAGATCAACACCGTCTACCGCCGCCAGTTCTTCGGGTTTAAGCTGTGCATAACAACCAATGGCCGCAACAAAGGCGTTCGGATTGCTCTTTTGTGCCTGCTTTACGATAGATTTAAATCGCTTATCGGCATTTTCCGTAACGGAACAGGTATTAATGACATACATATCCGCATTTTCGGAAAAATCAACACGCTCAAAGCCCTCCTCTACCAAATCCCTGGCTATGGTTGAAGTTTCGGAAAAATTGAGCTTGCAGCCCAGGGTATAGAAAGCAACTTTTTTCTTCATCATGGTTCTTCTTGGACCGAATCCAATCCGGTTTTTAATACATTGATCCCAAACGTTTGCAAATATACCAATAAATAGGAATCCCTATAAAATTGCCAAGGGTTTGGCCAATTTATTATGGAGAGAGACAATCTATAGATTCTCCGACCCCCTTGGTCAGGGCCCGTCCGTGACGGTATGTACCGGTTTACCTCTCCTTGGGAGAGGTCGGGACTGTCTTTTCAGCAGTTCCTGGTGAGGCAAAATAAAAAAATCTTCAAATTTTTTATTCTTTGCGCCATCTTTTGGTTTCTTCAAAAACGTGGTCCAAAATTTTGGCATCCATTTCATTGAATTCCACACCCCTTCGCGCCATCATAACCTTTGCGGCCTCATAGGCCTTTTGGGGCTGGTATGTAGTGAAACCGGAAGCCCCTCCCCAACTAAAACTGGGAACAAAATTCCTGGGGAATCCGGGTACATAGATATTACAGTTTACACCAATTACCGTTCCGGTATTGAACATGGTATTTATGGCCGTTTTGCTATGGTCGCCCATCATTAGCCCACAGAACTGTAGGCCGGTCTGCTCAAATTTCTCGGTATCATAATTCCATAGGCGCACCTTTGCGTAATTATTTTTCAAGTTCGAATTATTGGAATCGGCGCCTATATTGCACCATTCCCCCAGTACCGAATTACCCAGATAGCCTTCATGCCCTTTACTGGAATATCCTATAAGTACGGAGTTGGAAATTTCGCCACAGACTTTACTATAGGGGCCTACAGTGGTAGGTCCATAGATTCTGGCCCCCATTTTCACTACCGCCTTTTCGCACAGGGCGAAACCGCCCCGGATAAGGTTGCCTTCCCATACTTCGGAGTTCTTTCCCAAGTATATGGGGCCTTCGGAAGCATTTAAAATACTGTATTCCACACTGGCTCCTTCCTCCAAAAATATATTTTCAGGATTTATCAAGCTATTGGTCTTGGAAATGGGGGCACTTTTTCTACCCTTGGTCAACAGTTCGAAATCGGCCTGCATGGCCTCTCCATTTTTTGAAAAGATATCCCATGTATTTTCAATTCTCAGTACGGGGCCTTCGTATTCAATATGGGTGTAGGTGGAAAAATCGACTTCCTCCTGCGTTTCCTTGGTAAAAAAGGCTATAACCTCCTCGCCATAAAACACAGCTTCCCTTTCATTTAAGTTGGCTACCAGTTCCACCAGATCGGTATTGGGTAGAAAGGAAGCATTGATAAGCACGTTCTCGTCCATCTCCACCATGGGAAACCTTTCGGAAAGATAATCTTCGGTTATGGTGGTAATAGTACTTCCAAGATAATTTTCCCATTTTTCGCGAATGGTGAGGATTCCGATCCTTATATCTGCAACCGGCCTGGTAAAGGTGAATGGCAACAAGGCCCTTCTCACCGTACCGTCAAAAAGAATATAGTTCATACAACTAAATTATAACAAAAAAAGTCACGCTACTGCGTGACTTAATAACTCTTTTGTAAAGAAAATATTATTTTTTGAACTTCTCGTATTTGTTCTTGAATTTATCGATACGTCCTGCGGTATCCAAAAATTTGGCCTTACCGGTATAGAACGGATGGGAAGTTCTTGAAATTTCCAACTTGACCAATGGATATTCAACCCCGTCAACATCTAAAGTTTCTTTGGTATCGGCTGTGGATTTAGTAATAAATACCTCTTCATTGGACATGTCCTTAAAGGCTACCAATCTATAATTCTCTGGATGTATATCTTTTTTCATGTTTTGTTCCTGCTTAATTTCGAGGTGCAAATTTAAATATTTTTCTGAAAAGAACAACTTTAAATCTTAAAAAAGGAAAATAAAAATTACCTATCTTTAAGAAACTATTTAAATTTTGTTTTTGGAACCTTTTATAGAGTATTTTTTCGTCAGGCGAAGGTATTTTAATCCCGATAGCAATCGGGAGCATAGCCAAAGCTACGGACCGAAAAATAGCTGAAGCATGGTGGGAAAAGACAGGGCCGAGCGTAAAGAAAATGTCTGGT
>CBFGWQ010000110.1:0-12403 GCA_965652575.1 uncultured Arenibacter sp.
ATAGTCGGTTTCAAGAAATTTTTTATTTTCGGGTTGTGCCATGTGGAATAATTGATACCACTTTGGTTAAAAATAGACAAAAAAATGGTTTGTAATGGGAACCAAAGTTGGGCCAAAACAAACCATTTATGGGTTTATTGTTTAAATATACTGCCTACAGTTCTGCATTTGGCATATTCACAATATTTAAAATCATCCTTACCTATTGCGTCGGATTTTGGGTTAGCGTACCTGGATACGAGTTAATGGCATCTTGCGGAATGTAGTATACGACACGGAAGTCAGTGGCGGATATATCTTCAAATTGATTGTGGGGTCCCGGATAGTGACGTGTCAGCTCTTTTCCATTACGGAATACGTCATAGCTTCGCTCCGCTTGATAGGCAAGTTCCAGTTGACGCTCCTTATCTATTCGAGAACCTGCATTTGAAGCATCCAAATCACTATATCCTCCATCCACGATGGCACGTTCCCTAATAGTATTTAGATCGGCCAATGCCGCATCATAATTATTCAGTTTGGCATATGCCTCCGCACGGTTCAGGTAAATTTCTCCCAAACGGCTGATGAGCGGGGAATGCAAGTGGGAATCCTCCCCTTCACGCGATGCTTTTGTGATGTAAAATTGTGGATACACACGGTTCAATGTAATGTAGTTGTCTATTACACCGGTATAGGTATTCCCGTCCTTATATTCGATGGAATAAATCTCCTGATCGGTGTCGACCGGAATCAACGTATATGTATCATCCCCTTCCTTACAGGTGATTACACCACCACTACGCGTAGTCTCCGCCTGTACATAATTTAAAATATCCCCATCTTCCTTTATAAAGCGAAACACCTCGGTATATTCTCCTGTATCGGCATCCGTTGCATAGGTAGGCTCTATAAAGGCGGCTCTTGCATCTACCATATTATAACTTTCCGGACGCCAGTCGTTACGACCGGTCTCGTCCAACAAATCAATATATTTGGCACTGGCATACATTTCTCCCCAGCCCATACCACCTATGTTGGCATACATTCCCCCAATGCCGTAATAATGGTCATATCCCGAAAACTCGGATGCTACACGTTTTATGGCAAATATGGTTTCTGCATTGTTCTCGGGAACAAAAGTATTGTACTTCATAAATTCTTCTCTTGGCAATAAGGAGTACTTTTTAGAATTGATCACTTTGTCCGCATAGTCTACGGCAAGCTGGGCATATTCCGTATTTGGTGATGTGTAGGTACCGCTCATATAGAGGTAAATACGGGATAGCATGGCCTGGGCAGCTTCTTTGGAAGCGTAGATAGGATCCTTGTCCAACGATAATAGTTCTTCCGCTTTCTTTAAGTCATTGATGGCCTGCTCATAGGTTTCTTTGACCGTTGCACGATCTTCGAGCTCCAGGTTGATAATATCCTCTGGAGTACCGTTAACGATGGGTACACCTAGATTAGTTTCCGGACTTTGATAGTATGGGCGTCCGTAGGCACGACATAGGTAGAAGTACATCATACCTCGAACGTAATAGGCTTCCCCAATTTTACTATCTATATCCGTACTTTGCCCTTCTTCGATCATATTAATGATGTTGGATGCCTGGGCAATGGCTTTATATCCGGAATCCCAAAACTGTGTTAACCGATAATTGTTCGGTGTTCTGGCATAGGATATAAATTCGTAGAAGGCATCCGTGGAAGATCCGCGGATCATCATATTGTCCCCTGCATATTCACCACAGCGGTGCATGGGATCGGACCAAGATTTTAATTGGGCATACATTCCATTAAGTAGGGATTCCAGGGAAGCATCCGGATCGTTGGCAATAGTTTCCGAGTCCATATCCCCGTAAGGGTAGCGGTCAATATCACAAGCTGTTAGCGATGCGATGGCCAATACGGTTATAAATATTTTTTTCATGTTTTTTCTATTTAAAATTTCAAGTTAAGTCCAAGCATAAATTTACGGGTGGCCGGGTATACCCCTGGTCCTGTTGATCCCAGAATGGTACCGTTGTCTTCATTTATCGGTAGTTCGGGATCTACCCCGGAATAATCTGTGATGACGAAAAGGTTTTCCCCGGTTAAGGATATCCGTAGATTATCGATCTTATACTGGCTTAGATCAAGATTGTAGCCCAGTGAAAGCGAACGTAACTTTAAAAAATCACTATCTTCCAGAAAACGCGTAGAGGTAGAGTTGCCCTTATCTTGGTTATTATACCTTGCTATTGGATGTGTGGCAATATCCCCAGGTTTCTCCCAACGGCTCCAGCCTGGCCTAAGTTTCATTTGGTTGCGATCCGTATAGGTTCCGTCCGCATCGTATTCCTGACGGGAATAGTTGTAAATCTGCCCTCCTATAGAATATCCGAACATAGCGTCAAGGTCGAATCGTTTGTAGGACAAGGTAGTGGAAAAGCCTCCAAAGAGATCGGGGGATACCTTTCCGGTTTTTTCAAATGTAGCTTCCGAGTAGTTGGAAGTGGTAGATCTGGACAGTTCATTTCCTTCGTCATCCCTTTCTACTATATACCATTGGGGCAGTCCATTTTCAGGATTTACACCTGCCCATTCCTTTAAATAATAGGTGTCTACCGGACGACCTGGTTCCAACATCCGTTGAGCGGAACCTGCAATCCCTAGTCCATCGGATATGATAATGGGTCTTACAACATAATTTCCACTGGCATCTTTGGTTTTATAAAGTTTCGTTAATTTATTAACGTTATGGCCTATGTTCAGATCCAAGCTCCATGTAAGATTTTCATTGCGGATAATATCGCCCCCAAAGGCAATCTCGATTCCTTTGTTCTCCATTTCGCCAATATTCTGCCAAATGCTGGTAACACCGGTTAATCCGGTAACCGGAACACGGTATAGTATATTATCCGTATTTTTTATGTAATAGTCGAACGAAAACCGCAGACGATTGTTAAAGAGTCTGGCATCTACCCCCGCACCACTGGTATATGTTTTTTCCCAGGTAAGGTCTTTGTTTCCTATTTGGCTGATCAATGCCCCTGGATTTTCATTGTAGCCGGCATTGGTGGAAACGGCATAAAGATCGTATTGTGGATAAAGAGAGCTAGGACGGTTTCCTACCGAACCATAGGCAATACGCAGTTTTAGGGCATCCACCCAATCCGCTTTGAACCAATTCTCCCTTTCAATGTTCCATCCTCCGCTCACGGAGAAGAAGTTACCATATTTTGCATTATCGCCAAAATTGGAAGCCCCGTCCCTACGGAAGGAGAACTGGGCCATGTATTTATTGTCGAAAGAATAATTTGCATTAAAAAGAACCGATTGCACGGCCCACTCATTAATTGCTCCCTTTGTGCGTTCTGGTTTGGCCACTACATCCAGTACCTCAAAGCCTGGAATAAATCCGGTACCATAAACATCAAGAGTTTCACTTCGGTAATCGTTATATTCGTAAGCCAATAAACCGTTCAAGTCATGTTTTTCCCAATTTTTGTCGAATCGTATAATTTGATTGGTATACTGGCGTGTATATTCGGATCGGTAGTCCGTAATACGTCCACCAACGCTCTCGCCTCCGTTGGAACGGGGGTCGGTATATCCCTTGGCCTTGTAACTGTTGTAACGAAGGTTGTTCACGGAGGAAAAAGTCAACCAATCGGTCAATTTAATATCGAAATCAAGGTTCCCCATGAACTCATAATTTTTATTGGAGGAGTGGTTCCATTGAAGATCGTACAAGTAATTGGTACTGGCACTATTTACCCAACTGCTGGAACGATGGGGTACTAGATCCCCATTTTCATCGTAAGGGCTATCCCATGGCAGGTTGGAATACATGGCGGTTGTGGAATACTGTCTATCTTCCACGTCCCTGAGCGAACCTACCAAAGCCGGTTTTATAGTTAACCATTCCAAGGGTTTGTATTCCGTTCTAAAACGGAAATTGTACCGCGTATAATCATAACCCTTTATAGCTCCTTCCTCGTCGTATAATCCTACGGACATAAAGGATCGAAGCGTTTCTGTTCCTCCTTGGATGGAAACATTGTAGTTACGGGTAAAACCGCTTTTGGTGGCAACATCCCACCAGTCAAAATTACTATTGCGCAGATCGGAATTCCATCGAGGGAAGGATATTTGATCGGCGTTGGAATATGCTGCGTATGCGTCGTACAATTCGGCACCGTTCATCATTTCCGTATTCCCATTATTGAGTTGGTTGAAGCCTATTCTGGAAGAAAACTCCACAGAGGCCTTTCCCAATTTGGCCCTTTTGGTAGTTACCACGATAACCCCGTTGGCTCCTTGGGATCCATAAATGGATGTTGAAGCTGCATCTTTAAGGATGGTCATGGTTTCAATATCATCCGGGTTTAGATCCCCGGCTCCAGATCCTACTATAACACCATCAATAACCCATAACGGACTTGTTGTTCCGCTTAAGGTTGCCTGACCACGGATAACGACACCACCTCTGGAACCAGGTCTTCCCGATCCAGGTGCCACAAATACCCCAGGAGCCTTTCCATTGAGCATATTTTCAACAGAAGGAGTGGTAATGTCCCTTAAATCTGTGCCTTTAACGGTCTGCAAAGCACCTGTTAAGCTCTCCCTTTTTTGTGTGCTATAGCCTACAACAACAACTTCGTTCAATTGTGCCGCATCTTCTTGAAGATTAAGATCTATAACGGTCTGGCCGTTTACTGTAATTTCTTGGGTCAAGTAACCAAGATAGCTAAATACCAATACACTGCCATTGGTTGTATTAATGGCATAATTACCATCAAAATCAGTTGCAACACCTTTGGTGCTGTTTTTAATAAGAACATTCACTCCGGGGATCGGAATACCCGTGTTGGCGTCGGTAACATTACCTGTTATGCTTATTTCCTGGGCCTGAACCGAAATGGAAAAGGCTAGCATAAATAGGAGTAGTCCTTTTGTAAGTAGTTTTTTCATTGATCTAGTTTAAATTAATAATTAAGTTGAGTTTAAAAATTGCAAAATTCTTTTGGCGGTTTAATATATCATAACCCTTGGCCATTGTTATTTGTGTTTTTTGGTTTTAAACCCATTCCATGAAGATGGAATGGGTTATAAAAAACAACTAATCAAACAACTCAAAATCTTTTTAGTAACTTTTAGTAGGTATCCTTTATCCAGTTGTACGGTTTTCTTTTTATCCAATTGCCCCTGGTGAAATCAGGGAAGTCCTGTGGTTCCCCATTGTTTTCTATAGATAGTTCGGACAGTGGGGTAACCGCACTCCAGGCAGCAGCGTCATAGGCATCCATAGGAGGGGCAATATTCTCTTTGGCCGATTCTATAAAGGCGTTCATTACAAAGAAATCGATTCCTCCATGGCCCGCTTCGGTAGCACCATCACCAAATTTTTTCCAAAGCGGATGATCATATTTCTCGAACCACTTGTCCATGGATTCCCAGCCATGACCTTCCGTTGTACCTTCTATATGGATGCGTTGGGTGTGGTAATCAAAGTCCGTAAGTCCTTGGGCGCCCTGAACTTTAAAGCCCAAGGAGTAGGGGTGGGGATTGTTTACGTTATGGGTAACTATGATGGTCTCCCCATTGGAGGTCTCTATGGTGGAGGTAATGATATCTCCCTGTTTAAATTTCAGTTTGGCATTGGGATGGTTTTCCCCGGCAGTATCCACAATATATTTGTGCAGGCCAACACCTTTGGTGGCATGTGAGGTAAGCGAAAGAAAACGATTGCCCCTGTTTATATCTGCCATAACCGCTATGGGCCCAAGGCCATGGGTAGGGTAGACATCCGCATTCCTTAACAAGGAGTGCTGTGTTCTCCAGGCCGATTCCGAGATACCCTTGGCACCGAACTCGGCACCTTTTCCATAGGCAGTTTTACCATCATTGAACTTTACCCCGCGGAGGTCGTGCTGATATCCACATCTAAAATGTAACAGTTCTCCAAAAACATTCTGTTTAACCATATTTAATACGGCAAGTACATCCCGTCTGTAGTTGACATTTTCCAGTATCATAAGATGGGTGCCCGTTTCTTCATGGGTGTTTACCAGGTCCCAACACTCTTCAAGGGTATTGGCCGCCGATACTTCGAGTCCGGTATATTTTCCGGCCTTCATTGAATCTACCGCCATCTTGGTATGCCATAGCCAAGGAGTGGCAATGACCACTGCATCCACTTCTGCCAATGCCAATAGATTTTTGTAATCCTGTTCATTCCTTCCAAAGGCCTTTGCCTTTTTTTGTCCGGCTTTTACGATATGATCCTGTGCAATATCAATGCGATTTTGGTCTATGTCGCAAATAGCGGTTACCACGACATCGGTTCTCTTTAAAAGGTTGTCCAAATGATTGGTTCCCCTAAGGCCGACACCTATTACGCCCACTCTCAATTTTTGGGAGTCTTTTGTAAAACTATTTCCTAAACTCAGATTGGGCATTAAAGCTATTCCGGCTCCTGTAATGGCGGTCTTCTTGATAAAATTTCTTCTTTGGTTCATACGTTACTTTAAATTCGGATACTTGTTCTTTGTGTTTCGCAAATATTAATATTATGTTAACTAATAAGGTGTTCATTTTTTGCGTTCTAGGGGTAAATTTTCGGATAATTAAGATATTTGAAGTTTTTTTCCACCTTTTTGCAAAAAACACCTCCTTTAGGTTAACATCAATTTTGGGTACATTTGTTTTGGAGGGGATTGGGAAGGATCAACAGAAATCTAAGCAGCTTGAACAAGAAAATAAATAGGAATAGGATTTACGCCGGTTATATACTGGCGTTGTTTTGCTGTTCCCATTTATGTGGGCAACATTCTTCCAATTTTATCCATCTTTCCAGTAAACTGGACAATCGTAATATAAAGGTAACCCACACCGTACAGGATAGCCTGGGGTTTGTTTGGCTGGCCCATGCAGAAGGAATTTCCAAGTACGATGGTTATAATTTCGAATTCATTCCCAAAGAGGCGATTTTTAAGGAGGGTACCCCTTCGGATGAAGTAAAAAAAATAGTTAGGGATGCGAAAGGGGTAATTTGGGCCCTGTCCATGAACGGGCAAATATCCTATTTGGAGAAAAATGGAACGTTCTTGTCCATAGACAATGCCATAAAGGGGTTCCAGAAGAGGCATAAGGTTACTATTGTTAACCAGGGAGATGGTGCTATTTGGTTGGCTACGGACAAGGGGAACATTTATTCCTATAACCACGGGAAAGGAACTGTGGATAGTATTACCACTATTCCGGTGAATACCTCGGGCCTTGATGAAATTAACTCCATGGTCCTTAGAAAATCCGATCAATTAATAGTAAGTACCTATAAGGGGCCTCTATATATTTATTATTTGGAAACCAAGCGTCTGGAGAAGTTGGAGGTGCCGTATGACTATACCTTGGCCGATAACAACTTATTGCTCTTGGATAAAAAAAATAGGTTGTGGATAGGTTCTTCCTATGTTGGGCATGGTATAATGGTATATGATTTTGATAAGGAATCCTTTGTTCAGGATGGAATTATAAATCCGCAATGGCGAAGTCAGTTAAATGAATTGTTTACAGCCATGTATTGCGATGTAAATGGTTTTGTTTGGCTGGGTACCGATGGAAATGGACTGTACAGAATAGATACGGAGTCCGGCGAATTAACCATTTATAAGCACAATCATCTTAATGGGTTTTCCTTGAGTACCAATACCGTGATCGGAATAAATGAAGACTTGAAAAACAATTTATGGGTACTTACCAATTATGGGGATATAAACATCCTGCGCAATAGGAACAATCAGATAAATTATCATTCGGGTGCGGTTATGGGAAGTCCTTCAAGGGTGTTGTCCTCCTACAGGGCAATGGATGGAACGTTGTGGATAGGTACGGACGGGGACGGGATCACCAAGGTGGATCCCAATGGAAAGGAAGCGCAATATTTTAATAATTCGGCCCAAAGTAAGGGGTTTTATATCCACTCTATCAACGAGGATAACAGTGGTAATATATGGATGGGGACCTATAAAAACGGACTATGGGTGTATCGTCCGGATAAAGAGGGGTTCTCCAAGGTGCCATTGAGCAATTCCAGAAACAATATGGTCCTTGACGTTCGATTTATTTTTAAGGACTCCAAAGATAGGGTATGGGTAACGACCGATATGGGAATCTATTTGTTTTCCAAAAGTGACAAATTGTTGGCACGTTTTGAAAATGGCACGGTCGGTTTAGTGGGGTCCATTTCCCAATCTGTTGTTGAGGATACCTCCGGGACCGTCTGGCTGGCCTATAATGGAGGGGGATTATTTAGGTTCAACGAAGATGAAAGTAACATTGCCAAATCCAATTTTACCCGGTTTCAACATGTTGCCGATACGCTCATTACCAATAAGAATTATGATATATGGTCCATGGCCGCTAACAATACCGATGCTATTTGGTTGGTATTGGTAAGTGGAGAGCTTATTAAGTTTAATATAGGGGAACAACAGCTGGAAAAAATGAAGATAAACGGGACCTATGACAATACCATCTTCAGATCCGTACTATTGGAGGACCCTGATAATTTATGGTTGGGTTCCACCAAGGGTATCTGGCATTTAAACGTAAGGGACTCCATATCGAGGGTGTTTCAAAAAGTAGACGGACTACAGGATGATTCCTTTATGCAAAGAAGTGCACATATGGGTCGGGATGGAAATATTTATTTTGGGGGGCTGAACGGGGTAAGTTACTTTAAGCCCAATCAAATTAAAAAAGAGGAAACAATAGCCAAATTGTTTATTGAAGATATAGAAATCCTGAACCAGCCTGCCATAAAGGTCATTCCGGAGCAGGTTGAAGAAGGGGTGGAGCAGTTGGAGTTATTGGAATTGGATCATGACCAATCTTCATTTTCCTTCCGGTTTTTGGCAATAGACAATGTGTTGTTTTCCAATTATAATTATGCGTATAGGCTAAAAGGGTTTAATGATAACTGGATAGATTCCGAAAAGGAGCGCTTGGCAACCTATACCAATATCCCTCCCGGGAATTATGTTTTTGAAGTCAAGGCCGGTACCGGTAACGGGGAGTGGGATATAAAGGAAAAATCGGTTGCCATAAGTATTTCGCGGCCATTTTGGCGATCTAATCTGGCCCAGTTTATTTATTTCCTCTTAATATTCGGCCTAGTCTACGGAATGGTCGTCTGGATCAGGCTTAGGAACCGGGTAATTGCCGATGAGTTGGAACACAAACATGAAAAGGAGCTTTATGCATTAAAAATGGATTTCTTTGCCAAGATGTCCCATGAAATCCAGACCCCACTCACCTTGATTTTAATTCCCTTGGAAAACATGTTGCAACGTGCCGTGAAAAGTGGCAATGTACTGTTGCAACAACGACTCAGATTAATTTCCAACAACGCAAATCGCTTGTCCAGAATTGTATTCGAATTAACCTCCTTAAGGGACAAGGAATTGGAAAAACTGGTATTAAGGGCGGCAGAACACAATATTGTTGCCGATCTATCGGAAATAACCAGCTCCTTTGAAGAGCAGGCCAAGTTCAAGGGCATCAACTTCAGATGTAGCTATCCTTGCGATGAATTGAAAATGTGGTACGACAAGGATAAAATGGAACATATTTTTTTTAACCTTCTCTCCAATGCCTTCAAGTTTACCCCTAAGGGAGGGGCCATTACCCTGGATGTAATTGTAGAGGACTGGGATAGAAATGTAAAGATATCCGTTACCGATTCGGGACCTGGTATCCCAAGGGAGGAACTCGAAAATGTTTTCCAATTGTTCTATCAGGCCGATACCGGAAAGCAAAAAGCAGGTACGGGCATAGGTTTGGCATTGACCAAAGAACTGGTAGATCTGCACCAGGGGAAGATAGATGTAAAATCGGACCCAATTAAGGGCACTTGTTTCAGTGTTAGCTTTCCAATCGATAAAAACAGGAGAGAGGATGTTGATAACGGGGTAGCCATGGAAACGGCAATAATAGAAGTTGAAGAAGCGGATCATGAATTGAAGGAGGAAAATATGGGGACGGGTACCACTAAATTGGCCAAGACCATATTGGTGGTAGAGGATAATTATGAACTGCAGATATCATTGAAGGATATTTTTAACGATTATTATAATGTTCTCCTGGCAGAAAATGGGGAAGAAGGTTATGCCCTGGCCATGGAACATAACCCTGATCTGATTATAAGCGATATCATGATGCCAAAACTGGATGGTATTGAAATGAGCAAAATGCTCCAAAAAAACGAGCTTACCACCCATATCCCAATAATATTGCTTACCGCTAAAAAAGCGTCAAAAAATAAAATTTTAGGGTTGCGGGCCGGTGCGGTGGAATACATAAACAAACCATTTAATATTAATGAACTGGTTTTAAAAGTAAATAATATCATTACCCGTAGTGACCGGTTGATCATGAAATATAAGAACGATTTAATTACTACGCCCAAAAATGGGGGAAACAGGTCCCAAGATGAGGTTTTTCTGGAGAATTTGATAAATCTTGTGGAAAATCAGATCAGTAATCCGGATTTTAAGACCGAGGATCTTTCACAGGATCTAAATATGAGCTATTCCGCCATTTATAGAAAATTTCAGGGGCTGACCGGAAAGAAGATAGTGGATTTTGTTAGGACCATGCGTCTTAAAAAGGCGGTCGTCTTAATTGCCGAATGTAATTACTCCGTATCCGAGGCCGCTTTTTTGGTGGGTTTTAACGACCCCAAATATTTTTCGAAATGTTTTAAAAGAGAGTTTGGCAAGAGTCCCAGAAAGTTAAAGGAAAAAAGCGGATCGCATAGGGAGATTTAAAATCAACTACCTCTGGGCAAGCCCGTCTGAGCGATACGGGCAGGCCTGTGTGCCGATAAAGGCAGGTCCTCGAGGTATTCAAATGAACAAAACTTTACCCTTTTCGATGAAGAACATCGGGGAATTACACCCATTTAATGGGATTAAACTGTATAGTACAAAACATTGAATAATAACGCTAATAATTACAATGATGGCAATAACCAATACGAAATCCAGGTTTTTTAAAATGACTGCTAAAAATACAATGTTAGTTGGCAAAAAGGGTATAAATTTTATGGGATTGGGACTTCTGCTTATGGCAGGCTCCTGTACCACCTTGTCCAAGCAGGATAATACGGAAGAAATTTCCGTGGAAAGATTGAACTTTACGGATAGCATACAACCAGGGGGCAATAGTTGGGTAGTGAATGAAGTAAAGGATAATCGTCATCTAATTTCCGACAAGGGAATAAGAAATTGGAACGATACGAATACGATTATCAGAACTTATTTTAAGATCGATCAAACGGGGCAATTAAATGTAGGGCTAAACCTTAAGGTGAGCGATGGCACTTCCAAAATCAGGGTTTCTTTGAACGGCACCACAAAGGAGGTCCAAGTTTCCAATCATGATTTTAAAACAGTGGATGTAGGTGTCTTTAAAATTACCACCCCCGGTTATCATTTTGTGGAACTGGAGGGGCTGGAAAAAAATGCAACTAATTTTGCGGATGTCAATGAAGTACTTTTAGGAGGGCCCGTAGCCAACGGTAAGCTTACTTACGTAAAGGAAGATTTTTATTGGGGAAGAAGGGGGCCATCCGTACATTTAAGCTACACCGCTCCGGAAAATACCGACATCCTATGGTTTTATAATGAAATAACGGTACCCGAAAATGAAGATGTTATAGGATCCTATTATATGGCCAACGGCTTTGGGGAGGGCTATTTTGGTATGCAGGTAAATTCGGAAACCGAAAGGAGGGTCCTTTTTTCCGTATGGAGTCCGTTTGAGACCCAGGATCCCAAAAGTATCCCCGAAGAATATAGAATAATATTACTGGGCAAAGGGGAAGGAGTAACCACCGGTGAATTTGGCAACGAAGGCTCTGGAGGACAAAGTTATAAGGTATTTGATTGGAAAGCGGGCAATACCTATAAGTTTTTGTTAAAGGGACAGCCATCAGTAAATAACTCTACGGATTATACCGCCTATTTCTATGAGGTGGAAACTAAAAAATGGAACTTGATAGCCAGTTTTAGAAGACCGCATACCTCTACCTATTTAAAAAGGCCACACTCCTTTCTGGAGAATTTTAGGACGGAAGTAGGCCATATTTCGCGAATGGGAGAATATACCAACCAATGGATTATGGATGCTAAAGGGGAGTGGCACGAACTTACAAAGGCGAAGTTTACGGCAGATGCTACGGCCAGGAAGGGTTCCAGGGAAGATTACGCCGGAGGGGCCGATGGAAACAAATTTTTCATGAAGAATTGCGGTTTTTTTAATGAAAGGACCGCTATGGACACCTTTCATGAAAGGATTGCCAACGGAGTGGCCCCCGAAATCGATTTTTCTTTGCTGGAGAAACCCGTGCAATAGGTATTGTTAATTTGAAAAT
>CBFGWQ010000111.1:0-12392 GCA_965652575.1 uncultured Arenibacter sp.
CTAGTCTTTGCCTTTTGGCTAATGGCTTTTGACTTACACCCCTATGGTCCCCTCAAGGGGACAATCCCATATAAGAATCAGCATAGTCAAAAACATTAACCTATCTGACCAGGGGTTACCTTCATGATCCACATTTTATCGGTGTATGTATCGTTGATTTTGGAGTAGTAGGAAACCAATGCATTGTTCCAGGATTCGTGTCTTTTAAGGTAAACATAGCGGTAGTTATTTTCAGGGTTGATGAAATAACTGGCGCTTAGCCCCTGGGCATTCAACATTTTTACAAATCTATTGGCATTGTTTGCATTGGCAAATACATTGGCAATTATATAGTAAGCAGTTCCCAGACCATTTATCTTATACACTTTGGCCGTAGGATCATTGGAGGTTACATTGTCCTTGGCCACTACATTTTTCTGAAGTTTGTCCAAGGCGTATTGTGATGATTTTTCCTTGATTTTATTAACGTTTTCCACATAGGCCTTATCAGCGTCCGTATTAGGGGTATTGTCCACGTTCATAATCCACATGTCCTTGGTATAGGTACCGTTTATGTTGGATTTATGGGCGGCCAGTGCCTCCTGCCAGGTATCATACCTTTCTAAGAAAACATATTTTAGGCCATTATTGGAATTTTCGAAATAGTCTGCCTTAAGTCCCTTATTGGCAAGTTCCGTTACGAACTTATTGAGATATTTATCGCCTTTATAGACATTGGCCACAACATAGTAGCCTTCCGCTACCCCGTCCAGATTCCTGAATTTTCTACTCTTAATATTATTTTGTTGGGCCACTCTTGTAAACTCATCCGGTTCCGCTTTTTCAGTACTTGTCTTTACGTTGATTTTGTTATCTATATCCCTAGTGGCTATGGCATCCTTGGGTTTGTCCACAGGATTTATAACGTTCGGTTTATTTTCATTGGCACCGGGTTTGGAATTGTTGACCAGACCTCCATTTTCATTGTTTACCAGGTACATCTTCCTGGCTTTCTCCTCAATGTCCGGACGCTTGCCCTGTGTTTCTTCCCGGACCATTTTCATTACCATTTCAAACCTGCGCTCCAAATCTTTCTGACGGTTGGTTTCCGAGGAATCCTGACGGAACATTAATTCGGCCAATATGGCATCATTTTCCGCCAGTGCCTTCTTCAATTTTTCAATTTCCAGTTCTTGTGCAGTAAGGGTATCTTCCTGTTCTTCTTCATTTTTTGCCAGTTCTTCGTAGCCTTCTTCCAACATTACACGATCTTCCGTAAGGTTTGGGGTTATGGAATAGGCGAAAGATATTTCATGTGTCAATCCAAAATTGTCAAAATTGTTGGATAGGCCCTTTTCCATGGTATAGCCTAAGGAAAGCCTGCGGTTTATGTTAAAACCGATACCGGCGGAAGCGCCGTAGAAACTGTCATACCCTCCCTGTAGCCAGCCTAGTTTGGGCAAGTCCAGGATAAGGCTTCCACCTAGGACGACCTCCTCATTACCAATTTTTCGAACCCTTGCCAAAGGCATTAGGCGTCCTGCTTCAAAAATACCGGAACCGTTTTCAAACTGATGGGTATATTGTAGGTGCCCGGAAAAGGTTTTGTCTCCAAATTCGGTAACTGTTTCACTGGTCTTAAGGTTGTAGTCGAACAGGTTTTCGGCGAAAATACCAAAGTCGAACTGCCCAAAGGAAATATTGAACCCGGGTTGAAAGGACAAAAGATTGGAATCCTGTAGCCCATTTAGGGCCGGATCATTGGGATCCAAAGCGTTGGCCCTGCTTCTATCAAATCCACTGTTATAATAGGCTAGGTTGGCACCAAAGGTAAAATTACTTTTTTCACTTAATTTAATGCCATAGGCATAGTTGGCCAGAACGCCGTAGTTGGATATTAATCCTTCCCTTTGTGTATATAGGCTTAGCCCCAGACCACTGCGGTCATTGACACGGCCACTATAGCTTAAGAAATAGTCCTGGTTGTTATCATTAAAAGATACCGATTGGTTTCTGTGTAATAAATTTATATAGGATTTGTCTTCCCTTACCGTAGAAAATGTGGGATTGATAAGAAACCTATTAAATTTTAAGAGGTTCTGGGAAGGAACATCGTAAGAAACAAACGGATTTTCCTCCTGTCCGGTAACCTTGGATAGGCAGAGTAAAAAAAATAAAATATATAAATAGGTTTTTTTAAACATGGTGTATTAACGTATTACTGTAATAGTACCTTTCTTCAAGGTTTCCTTGGCATTTTTAATGGTATAGTAAAAGACCATATTCTGTTTCGGGAATTTCATGGAAGCTTCTGGCCAATTGTTCTTGTATTGATGTTGGTTAAGTACTTCCTCACCTTTGTCGTTATAGATGATAACTGAAATATTGGGGTCTTTAGTATACGTATTGGGAATAATCCATTGATCGTTGTAACCGTCCCCATTGACTGTGATTACATTTGGGATACCAAAAGTGTCCTGATATGAGGCGGAAAATGTTTTGGTAACCTCACAGTTGTTAATAGTGGCCGTCACCATATAACTGCCTTCCTGAGTAATGGAAATAGTGTCCGAGTCGCTTAGCATAACATTGTTCTGGTCATACCATTTATAACTTGTTCCCCCACTGGCCGAGATAATTTTACTGCCCCCTTCAGGAAAAACTACTTCATTATTGTTTGTGCTAAGAGCTATCAAGGAATCGTCCAGAGTGGAAATGACGATCTCATTGGATCTAAGATCACAACCGTTTTTCTGAACAATTAGTTGATACGAGCCTGGAGCGGTAACCGATAGTGATTCGCTGGAAGTATTTAAATTTACCCCATCTTTGTACCATTCAAAGCTTTCTCCCATAAGCGTTGTGGATGTTGTGATCTCTATGGCTTCATTTGTATTACAGATTACCGTAGCAGTGGATGATAGGGTTAAGGTTTCGTTGGTCAATAAGCGTACGGCCAAGACATTGGAGGTAGCGTTAAAAGTGTCCAATGTACCTTTAACCTTATATTCCCCATTTTCATCGGTATCCGTTAAACTGATACTACTTCCATTGGCAGCCGGGATATCAACCCCATCTTTTGTCCATTGGTAGGAGAAACTATTTTTTAAATCTGAGGTTACATCGGTTTTGGAACCATCCGATAGGACGGCGTTAATGCTGCTTATTTCTATGGCGACACTCGTATTAATACAATCGGTATATTCTGTGGTGTAGTCAGCGATTAGTTCAAAGGAATCCGGGTGTACCACTTTGGTTGTTTCCGTGTTCTTGGTAGCAGCGGTACAAGCGCCACCACTTAGGCTAACTGCCGCATAATAGTCGCCCACTGCATTTGCCGTATAGGAACTATTGGTTGCCCCGGGAATTATAGTGTTATCCTTATACCATTGGTAGGTTACCGATGCAGTATCGGAAGAAGCGGTTAAATTGGCAGTGGCCCCTGGTAGTATAACCATGTTGGCCGGATTGTCTCTGGAGACGTTAAAATTTCCGGCATTGGTAATGTTCACGGCGTTGGAAGTTTCCGTACAAATGCCATCGCCCTGAATTTTCACCGAATAGTCGCCTGGAAAATTGGCGTTATTGGTATCTATGGAATAGGTATAGGCGCCTAGGGTACTTGGTTGAACAATGGTAGATCCCTTATACCAGGTGTAGGCAAGGTCCGGATAGTTCATGTTGGCTTCAAGGGGCGCATAACTTTGGCCCGAACACATTGCGGTTTCGGCCGGTTGGTGAAGTGCCAGGCCTACGCTGGTCCCTATTTGGACCTCAATGGAGAGCGATTGGGTATTGGCCGAACCAGAACAAGTAGAACCGTAATCCAATTCCACCACATAATAGCCGCTTTCGGAAACTTCAATCGAGGGTCCGTTTCCGCTACTGGTAAAGGGGGAAGTGTTCCTGTACCAATTATACCGATAGGTTTCTGCATTGGGTACATTGTAGACTTCCAGGGTAGTTGTTCCCCCGTTGCAAAGTTGTATTTTTTGCGCCGTTGGTGTTCCGGTATCACCCAATTCCCTGATGGCCAATGTAGAATTGAAGTCGAAATAATACATTTCAAAGGCATCGGAAACAGGGCTTGTTTTGGCCGGACTGGTACTTCTTACCCTAAACCTGTAACCATCTCCCCTGGTATCCGTGGGCAATGCAAACGAAAATTCAAAGTCGAAGTCCGAATTTTTATCCGCTACACGGGCCAATTCCTTGGGGCTGTCAAAAGTACCGGAGGCGTTGGATAGTTCCAAAATAAATTCGTTATCGCTGTTTACAGTAGGCAGCCAAGTGAAATTTATGAAGTATTCGTTAAAGGTGGCCGAGGCACAGGCAGCGGTCCAAACGGAATTTCCCGCTTCATTGGGGTTGTCCGCAGGAGTGGGTTTGTTCAAGGTCTGGGCCGAAATGTAGCTTGTAGCCAACAGCATCAACGTGAGAACGAAAATTAGCAGGTTATTTTTTTTGTTCGGGTTCATGGGATGTTGTAGTTAGGGGTTACTACCAGCTTTTATTGTTGATAATTATCAGATAACTTTTTTCAAGATTTGGCAATACATTGAATTGCAAAGTATTCAACTACAAATATGTTATTTAAATAGTGTACGGGAAATTTAAAGTTGTAAGGGTATTTAAATCTGTTGTGAAACCCACTTTATTGTATGGTATGTACATTTTATCGTAAGCTTTACCTGCATTTTCCCTACATTTGCCCATCAAAAAGGAGAATATGAACGAAGCATTGAAATCCCTAAATTTTATTGAGCATATTGTTGAGGAGGATTTAGGGAACGGCTTTCCAAAAGACAAGCTGAGATTTAGATTTCCACCTGAGCCAAATGGCTATTTGCACATTGGGCATGCGAGTTCGATCTGCCTTAATTTCGGTTTGGGGTTGAGGTATGGGGCCCCTGTTAATTTACGTTTTGACGATACCAACCCGGCCAAGGAGGAACAGGAATATGTAGATGCCATTAAGGAAGATGTAAAATGGCTTGGTTATGAATGGGACAAGGAATGTTTTGCTTCGGATTACTTTCAGCATTTGTATGATTGGGCGATCGAGTTGATAAAAAAGGGCAAGGCCTATGTAGATAGTCAAACTTCAGAGGATATTGCCGTCCAAAAGGGAACCCCCACAGAGGCCGGTACCCCCAGTCCTTTCAGAAACCGTTCCGTAGAGGAAAATCTGCAGTTGTTCCAGGCAATGAGGGAAGGGAAGTTTAAGGAAGGAGAGCATGTTTTAAGGGCAAAGGTGGATATGTCCTCTTCCAATATGTTGATGCGGGATCCCATAATGTACCGCATTCTGTACAGGGCGCACCACAGAACAAATACCGATTGGTGTATTTATCCAATGTACGATTGGACCCATGGCGAGAGCGACTATATCGAGCAAGTGTCGCATTCTTTGTGTACGTTGGAATTTGCCATGCATAGAGAGTTATATGATTGGTTTTTGGACCAAGTGGTTGATAAGGATATGGTAAGGCCCAAACAAAGGGAGTTTGCAAGGAGAAATTTTAGCCATACCGTAGTGAGCAAGCGCAAGTTGCTTCAATTGGTAGAACAAGGTGTTGTAAATGGTTGGGACGATCCTAGAATGCCTACAATATCAGGGTTGAGAAGAAGGGGCTATACTCCGGAATCCATCAGAAATTTTGCGGATACTATCGGTATCGCCAAAAGGGACAACGTTGTGGATGTTTCCTTACTGGAGTTTCATGTTAGGGAACATTTGAACAAAATTGCGCCAAGGGTTATGGGTGTTTTAAACCCCTTAAGGATTGTATTGACCAATTATCCCGAGGGCCAAGAAGAATGGCTGGAAGCCGAAAATAACCCCGAGGACGAGTCGGCCGGTTTTAGAAAACTTCCAATATCCAGGGAGTTGTATATTGAAAGGGAGGACTTTATGGAAGAGGCAAATAGAAAATTCTTTAGGTTAAAGCTAGGTGGGGAGGTACGTTTAAAGAACGGCTATATTATAAAGGCCGAGTCCTGCACTAAAGATACCGATGGGAATATTATTGAGGTACAATGCACTTACGATCCCAAGAGCAGAAGCGGAAGCGGTACTGAAGAAAGTTTAAGAAAGGTTAAGGGAACTTTGCATTGGGTTTCTGCAAGGCATGCCCTTAGGGCCGAAGTAAGGTTATATGATCGCCTTTTTACGGATGAAACACCGGACGCGCATAAGGACAAGGATTTTTTGGAATTTATTAATCCGGATTCCTTACAGATTATCCAGGCCTTTGTTGAACCTAGTTTGGCCGAAGCTAAAATTGGGGACCGATTTCAATTTCAGCGCATGGGATATTTCAATATTGATCCTGATAGCAGACCGGAGAAATTGGTTTTTAATAGAACGGTCGGCCTCAGGGATACCTGGGCCAAAATTCAGGAAAAAAATTAATATAGATTAAGTTTATAGATACACAAATAACAATTGGTATTTTTTATAAAAACCAAAGACCATAGCTCCTCTCTGCTATGGTTTTTTTATGGCCCAAGGTGATTCCATGACATTTGGTATTTTTCGTGCTTATATGGCTTTAAATGCGTTTTTGGTTTTAAAAATGGTCGTTGGGGGAGTTTGGATCAAAAGTTTGATGGATAGCGTTAATCCTTGGACCTCCCTTTTCTTAATTTTGGGTTTTACGCCCTTTGGTCAATTTTGAAACAGGGAATGCAAATTGTAGGATGCATTCCTCAATCAGAAATAAGAAGGGGTAGTTTAATCTAAGAGTAGTAACAATAAATTTAATAATTATGACAAACGATAGCGGAAATACTTTATTGGCCTTGTTGACCGGAGCGGCGATCGGTGCCGGAATAGGAATCCTGTATGCTCCCGACAAAGGGACCAAAACCAGAAAGAGGATCAAGAAAAAGGCTATGGAGACAACAGATGATATTACCAATAGAATATCCCATGCCAAAGAGGAATTGACCAAAACGGCCGAAGCCAAGAAAGTGGATTTCGAACAGAAGCTGGAAGAGACCATCTCCAACATGAGCTATAAGGCGGATGACATTATAAGTGCCTTGGAAAAGAAGTTGGCCGATCTTAAGAAGAAAAATGCAGCATTGCAAAAATAACGGGATACTAAATGGCCTTGGAAGAAATTAGGGAAAATCTTGCCGAAGTTGATAGCGATATTCGATCCTATATAGAAAATACCGGGGAGTATTATAAGCTCCAGGGGTTTAAAATAGGAATGCGAAGCATCACTTCCTTTGCCAAGATGTTGATGTTGGGAAGTATAGCCTTGCTTGCTTTATTTATGTTGTCTTTTGCAGCGGCATATGGTATTGGATTATGGCTGGACAACACTTTTTTAGGATTTTTGTTCGTAGGGCTGTTTTATATTTTAATGGGAATTATATTTTATTTATATAGAAATTTATTGGACAGGCTTATGTTAAGGAAGTTTTCCGAATATTATTTTGATTAATGGATTATGGCAAAGCAGATTTTTACTTCATTTGATGAGATAGATCAACAATTGGCTATTTTAAAATTACAACGGGAAATTGACAGGGAGCAGTTGCGCCTGCATGTGAACCGGACCAAAGCCAATTTTTATCCCACTAATTTATTGGGGGGAGTGGGTGGTATAGCCCAAAAATTGATTATTTCCTTTGTGGCAAAAAAAATATTGAAAAGATTTAGCTAATTCCCCCTTTTTTAGGCTATTTAAAAACCCTTTTACAATTTAAATTGTAAAAGGGTTTTTTGGTTTAATCAATAGAATTCCCCGAGGCTCTCCCTCGGGTGTAGCACACGATGCACGACATTGGATTATTTTGTCTTGTATCTTGGTTCTTGTAGCGTAGCGGTCTTGCTTCCGATGCTTCGTACGCGCTGTGTAGAGGTAGTTCATTAAGATTATTTGGGATCCTTCTTTTTATTTTGGGTCTTCATGGTTTCCCCTATCATATTACTGGCAGTAAAGGAGGCCACCATATTATTTAGCATATCGCTTCCAGCCTGTGGGGAATTGGGCAATAATATTAAATTGGTGTTGGTTGCTTCCCCAATAGACTGTAGGGTATCATAATGTTGGGTTACCACAATTAGGGCAGAGGCTTCCTGGGAATTTATGCCTACTTTGTTCAATACCTCTACCGATTCCTCCAATCCACGTGCAATTTCCCTACGTTGATCGGCAATACCTTGTCCCTGCAATCGTTTGCTTTCCGCTTCCGCCTTTGCCTTTTCAACGATAAGGATACGTGCGGCATCACCTTCAAACTGTGCGGCAATTTTTTCCCTTTCCGAGGCATTGATGCGGTTCATGGCTTCTTTTACCTGTGGATCCGGGTCTATGTCCGTTACCAAGGTTTTAATGATATCATAACCGTAGTCCAACATGGCATCCTGAAGTTCGGTTTTTACCGCTATGGCTATATCATCCTTTTTTACGAAAACATCGTCCAGCTTCATTTTGGGAACTTCGGCACGGACAACATCGAAAACGTAGGAGGTTATCTGATCATGGGGGTATTCCAATTGATAAAAAGCTTCATATACTTTGTTTTTTAGAACAACATATTGTACCGATATTTTTAGTTTTACAAATACATCGTCCAAAGTTTTGGTCTCAACAATAACATCCAATTGTTGTATTTTAAGTCCTACACGGGCTACAATACGGTCAACCAACGGAATTTTCATTTGCAGACCGGAGGTTCTCACGCTATTGAATTTTCCAAAGCGCTCGATAATGGCAGCTGTTTGTTGCTTTACGGTAAAGAAGGAGGAAAAAAGGATAATAAAACCGAAAAATAATAACGGTATAAGTAAGAATGAACCCATGATTAAGTGTTTAAAATTAGCAACTGAATTTACAAAAGACTTTGTAGATATGTTGCAATTTTTGCAAATATGTTACAAATCCATCTTTATTCCGCTAAAATATATGCTGCTTAATATGGGGCTATTATCTTGATAAAGGGTATTCTTACAGGGCGGTAATGGCCGCTTTTATTCTGTTGATACAATCTTTTTTTCCTATTAAGGACATAATATCAAAAATATGGGGTCCTTTCATCTCTCCAACAACAATCAAGCGTAGAGGCGGCATAACTTTTCCAAAGGATAGCCCATTTTCCGATATCCATTGTTTTACCTTGGTTTCCAGATTTTCCGACCCAAAGTCTTCCGTGCCTTCCAATAGGGCTGCTAATTGGCCCATAATACCTGGAGAATCTTCCTTCCACTGTTTTTTAACCGCTTTTTCATCATAAGCGGTCGGAGCTGTAAAGAAGTAATTTCCCAGTTCCCAAAAATCGTTTACAAAAGTAGCACGTTCCTTGATTAGGCCAACTACCTGTTTTACGTAATCTGCATTATTCCTGTCTTTTGGAAAATTCACTCCCTTGGTCTTCAATAACTGCATAAAGCTATTGGCAAGTTCTGCATTGTCCCGTGTCTGCATATAGTGCTGATTGTACCATTTGGTTTTGTCCGGGTCGAAACGGGCACCCGATTTGTTTACCCTTTCCAGGCTGAAAGCGGCAACCAGTTCTTCCAAAGAAAACAGTTCTTGTTCGGTACCCGGATTCCAGCCCAACAGTGCCAAGAAATTGATTACGGCCTCCGGAAAATATCCTGCTTCCCTGTAGCCTACGGATTCTTTCCAAGTAAGGGGAAAAACCGGAAATCCCATTTTCTCCCCATCCCTTTTGCTCAGTTTTCCTTTGCCCACAGGTTTCATTATTAGGGGCAAATGGGCAAATTTAGGAGCTTCCCAACCAAAGGCATCGTACAGTTGTTGGTGAAGGGCCAGGGAGGGCAGCCATTCCTCTCCACGGATAACATGGGTAATATCCATTAAATGATCATCAACAATATTGGCCAAATGGTAGGTGGGCATACCGTCGCTCTTAAATAAAACCTTGTCGTCCAAGGTATTGGTGTCTATTTTAATTTCGCCCCGGATCATATCGTTTAGATGTAATTCGGCGTTTTCAGGAGTTTTAAAACGTATTACAAATTCTTCTCCGGCCTGTAGTTTTGCTTTTGTTTCCTCTGGGCTTAGGGATAAGGAGTTGGAAAGTTTTAGGCGGTTGTGATAATTGTATATAAAGGTCTTCCCTTTTTCTTCGTGATCCTTTCGGTGAAAATCCAGATGTTCACTGGTATCGAAGGCGTAGTAGGCATGACCCTTGTTAATAAGCGTATCCGCATATTTTTTGTATAGTTCCTTTCTATCGCTTTGTCTGTACGGACCATAGCCTCCATCTTTTCCAGGGCCTTCATCATAGGGTATGTTGCACCAGTTTAAGGCGTCTATTATATATTGTTCCGCCCCTTCCACATACCGATTTTGGTCGGTGTCCTCAATTCTTAAAATAAAGTCGCCCTGATGTTTTTTGGCGAACAAATAATTGAATAAGGCGGTTCTAACTCCTCCTATATGTAGGGGCCCTGTTGGACTCGGAGCAAAGCGGACTCTTACTTTCTTGGTCATGAAGATTATTTTTGTGCAAAGATACGTAAAGCGTTCTATTTAGGAATGTGGGTGCGGTTCCTTTAGAACTAGATGGCTTTTTTGTACCTTGGTTATAAATTGATCTGTATTGGATAATTATAGTATTATTTTAGAAAAGCTGAATGCCTTTATTGCAAAATTCTATACCAAGATGTTGCTTAAGGGGGTAATTCTTTTTGTGACCTTTGGATTGCTTTTCTTTTTGGTAGTCTTGGGGATAGAATATTTGCTGTGGTTGAATTCTATGGGCAGGTTGGTTCTTTTGATACTGTTTGTTGGAGTGGAACTGTTCCTTTTATGGAGATACATTATTGCCCCATTGTTCTTCTTGTTTAGATGGAGACACGGTTTAACCAATAAGGAGGCTTCATTGCTGATCGGCAGACATTTCCCTGGGGTGGGCGATAAGCTTTTTAACCTTTTGGAGTTGGCAGAAAGTCCTTCTAAGTCGGAATTGTTGTTGGCCAGTATACAACAAAGATCTACCGACTTAAGTATTGTTCCTTTTGTTAATGCTATCGACTTTAAAGACAGTATACGATATAGCAAATATTTATTGCTTCCTTTTTTTTTAGTTGGGCTAATTTGGGTTGCTGGTGATGTGGTGTCCTATTTTAGTTCCTATCAAAGAGTTGTAAATTACGATTTGGCCTACGAGCCGCCGGCACCTTTTACCTTTACAGTGCTTTCCCCTAGTTTGGATGTTCTTGAGGGGGAGCCTTTGACGGTTTCCGTTACCACAGAAGGGCGTATAAGGCCGGAAACCATTTCTATAGTGGTCAATGGGGAAGAGCTCTTATTGCAGACCAAGGATGGTTTTTTCCAATATGTGTTTACTCCGCCCTTGAAGAGCTCGGAATTTTATTTTATGGCCAATGGGTATAGATCAAGGGAATATTACTTAAATGTTCTTGCTGCTCCTGGTATTGTTGATTTTGATATGGTGTTGGATTATCCTGATTATACCAAGAAGAAGGATGAGGTGATAAAAAGTACGGGCAATGCTGTTTTTCCGGAGGGTACAAAGGTTTCATGGAACATTAGGACCAAAACAACGGATAATGTGGTTTTTCAAGTAGGGGATAGTATCACAGATTTTAATAGGTCTGGGGATGCATTTAATTTTGAAAAACGGGTTTTTTCCGATTTGGATTATGAATTGTCCATTTCCAATGGCAACGTAAGGAATTATGAGCGTTTGGGATATCGTTTTAAAGTGGTTAAGGATGCCTATCCAAGTTTGCAGATAGAACAGGTCTTGGATTCCCTAAATCCAAATCTGTCCTATTATGTGGGCGAAGCTACCGATGATTATCAGCTAAGTACGGTTAGATTGATTTATTATCAGAAAGATCAAGATGAAAAGAAGAGTTTGCTCCTCTCCAATCCCAAAAGAAATTATGATAAATTTTATTATACTTTTCCTTCCGGTTTGGATTTGGAAGAGGGCAAAGAATATGATTATTATTTTGAGGTAGTGGATAATGATGCCATCCACAAGGGTAAGGTTACTAAAAGCCAGGTTTTTAGCACTTCTATTTTAGATCATAATCAACTGAAAGAGAGGGAGTTGTATTATCAAAAGACAATCCTTAAGAATCTAGACCGGTCTTTGGAGATGTCCAAGGAACAACAGGAGGGCTTAAAGGAAATTAACAGACAGGAAAGGGAAAATAGCGTACTTAGTTTTTCGGATCAAAATCGAATTAAGGATTTTTTAAAGCAGCAGGCGGTACAGGAGGATTTAATGAAGAAATTTAGTGGGCAATTGAAGGATAATCTTAAAAAATCCACAGAGGATAGTAAATTGAAGAAGTTACTTGAAGAGCGGTTGGAAAGGCAGGAATTGGAGGCTAGGAAGAATGAAAAGTTGTTGGAGGAGTTAAATGAATTGGCCGAAAAATTGGACAAGGA
>CBFGWQ010000112.1:0-12357 GCA_965652575.1 uncultured Arenibacter sp.
ATTGTTCACTGCTTACCAACCATCGCCCTATTATGGCTTTCCGTGGCAATCTGACCATCGAACAGGTTTACGATGCGATGTGCATAATGCGAATCCCGGTCCGAGTGGGTTACCATCACTATGGTGGTACCTTCCTGATTTAACTCTGTCAACAAATTCATCACTTCGATCCCATTTTTGGAATCGAGATTTCCCGTGGGCTCATCCGCCAAGATCAGCTTCGGATTGGTAACCACCGCCCTTGAAATGGCAACACGCTGTTGCTGGCCCCCGGAGAGCTGTTGCGGAAAATGCTTTTCCCGATGCGCTATCTTCATCCGTTCCAATACCGCAATCACTTTTTGCTTGCGCTCGTTTTTACTCATTTTGAGATAGATCAATGGCAATTCTACATTTTCGTAGACGGTAAGTTCATCTATCAAATTAAAACTCTGAAAGACAAAACCCAGATTCCCCTTACGCAGTTGGGTACGCTGGTTTTCCTTTAAGTGCCCCACCTCATGGCCCGCGAATTGGTAGCTTCCTGAGCTGGGATTGTCCAGCATGCCTATTATGTTCAACAAGGTAGATTTGCCACAGCCCGAAGGGCCCATTATGGCTACGAATTCCCCTTCATGTACCTTGAGGTTTACATTGTTCAAAGCCAGGGTCTCTACCTCTTCGGTCCTGAAGCTTTTTTTAAGGTTTTGTATTTGTATCATTCTAAAAGGTTTACTGGTTAATGTAAGGATGTTGTTGTCGCCCCATTTGTGACAGTTTTAAATTTATTCTTATGTCTCTTCTCTTTTTTCTTGTTACAATATTAAAAGTCCCCTCTCCCTTGGGGAGGGGATTTAGGGGTGGGGCCCCTTATTTCAATACAATATTATCCGCATCCCCAAAACTGTCATAGTTGGAAGTGATTACTTTTTCACCATTCTCCAAGCCCTCCAACACCTCATAATATCTGGAGTTTTGTTTTCCTATCCTTATATTGCGCTTTAATGCCTGGTCGCCATCCGGATTTACAACAAAGATCCATTGCCCGCCCGTACTTTGGAAAAAACTTCCCTTGGGTAACAAAAGGGCATCATTGGATTCCCCCAATTGTAGTTTTATATTATAGCTTTGACCGGCCCGAATATTCTGTGGCTTTTCACCCGTAAAAACCAGGTCTATCTTAAATTTGCCATTACGTACCTCCGGATATACCTTTCTTAACCTAAGTTTATGTTCTGTACCATTACGGTCAAAAGAGGCATTTAAATCGCGTTTCACCCGATCTATATAATGTTCGTCTATATCCGCCTCTATCTTATAGTCCGTGAGTACATTTACCTGCCCAATACGCTGGCCCTGACCAATGTTCTGCCCTATTTCGGCATCCAAAAATCCCAATTGCCCATCCGCCGGTGCCCTCACGTTCAGGTGATCCAAACGCTGGTAGACCATGCCCAGCGTTTTTTGCATGCGGCTTAGATCGGTCTCCAGAACGGGCAGGGAATTTCTCCTAAGTTCGTCATCATTTTCTGTTTGTACTTTTACAATTTCGTATTGTTTTTTGGAAAGTTCATAGTCTTCTTTTGAGGTCAGGTACACTTCTTTGGAAATTAATTCCTCGTCATAAAGTGCCTGGTTTTGCTCAAAATTTCTTTCCATACGCTGTAATTCGGTCTTGGCGGTGGCCAAGGCCTTTCTGCCTTCTACCTGTCTGGAGTCAAAAGTGAGTTTGGTAGACCTAAGATCGTTCTGCTTTAAGGCCAAATTACTTTCACTGTTCAAAATTTGTTCATAAAGACCAATATTATCCAACTTAAGGATAATATCCCCTTTTTGAACCATTGCCCCCTCCTCGATCAGTTTTTCGGTTACCCTCCCCCCCTCATAGGCATCCATATATATGGTAGCAATGGGGGCCACCGTACCATTGATGGTGATATAATCGTCAAATTTTCCATGGACGACCTCGGCAATGGACAATTTGTCCTTCTCCGTTCTAAACGTATTGCCGACACTTCCCGTTATCATTTTCCAGCCTACGAACAGTAGCAGCCCTCCAAGCGCAATGTACCCATAGTGTTTTGGCCTAAGTCCTTTCTTTTTTTCTAATTGTATATCCATTTTAATTGATGCTATTAATGTTAAAAACAGGTAGGCCCTGGTAAAAGGACAATGTATTCCTATTGATTTGAAGTAGCAGTTTTACCTGTAAGTTTTTATTTTGCGCAGTGGCATACATCGATTTTGCAAGGCCAAGTTCCATAAATGTAAACAATCCCTTCTCATATTTTTTTTGGGCCACTTCAAAGGCCTGCCCCTGTGCCATAATTTGCTTTTCGCTTAAGAGGTGTTCTACTTTTAAGGCTTCGTTTTCCTGAACAAGTTGCTGTATGGCCTTAAATATTTCCTGTTCCTGGATCTTTAAATTATTTAGCTCCCTATCCAGTGCTATTTTTTGCTGTTTAATTGCGGAGCGGGTAGACCAGGCATTAAAGATGGGAACATTAAGTGAAAAGCCTATATATCTGGAGGCATTGTCCGTGATTTGATTTTTGAACGGGATGGTCAGCCCCATAGTATCCCTGGTAGTTTCATAATACCCGGTACCATATCCCGTGGCAAAGGATAGTGAAGGATAAAGCCTTCCCCTTGTTACGGCCAGTTCCTTTTTGGCGGCCTCCGCCCTATACCTTTGTGCCCTCAATAGGGGTACAAAGTCCTTAGCCAATCCGTAGATACTATCCGTTTCCATATCGGATTCGGCCATATTATTGGGAACAATAGGGTTTAGTTCCAAAGTGTTGGTATTTTCCAAATTCATTTCCTGTATCAGGCTCAGTTTTGCCGCCTGTAACAGGTTTTCATTTTGGGTAAGGTCCAATTGATCGGTATACAGCAGGGATTCTGCCTCATATAGATCGGCCCCTGCCTTTAGCCCCAGCTCTATTTGTTTTTTGGCAAGTTTAAAATTGGCTTCGGAGATGGTCAATTGCTCCTGTGAAATGGCCAATAGCTCTTCATAAAATTGAATGTCATGGTAGGCCTTCATTACCCTTAGGGCCAAAAGGAACCTTTGTTGTTGGGCCGTTTCCTTGCTGGCCCTGAACAAAAGCTTTCTTGCCTTAATGGTGTTGATTTTTTGAAAGCCTTGAAACAGATCAATGGAAGCGCCCATGGAATAGCTATTGGAAAAGAAATCGGTATTTATGATATCATTGGTATAGGGATCGGTAGATCGGCCATAACGAATATTGTAATCGGCAGACCCGCTGACCCTGGGGAGCAGATTCCTTATGGACTGCTTGTAACTTTCTTTTTCAGAATTTTCCAAATATTGAAAGTCGAGCAATGTTAGATTATGTTCCAGAGCATAGGAAACACAATCGTCCAAGGTCCATTTCTCCTGGCCTGAGACATACATCGTGATCAGTAAAAGTGGAAAAAATAACTTTCCTTTTTTAAAATTCATAATTTAAATCCGATTATAAAAGGCTAATATAATAGTGTGCCAAAAACCCTGACCCAAGTTCATGCCATAAATGTAAGTGATTGATTAAAAGCAATTAACAAACAGTAAGTGGGTTGATACGAATTTAATTGTAAAATAGTTGTACAATTAATGTCCAAAAATTTGACACTTTTTATGATATACTAATTCCATATTGTAGTTTTGATTATGGATTTTGGTCAAAAAATATACTTTTATCCACTTTTTGGAAAGCGGGGCCTTAATTTCCATCTCGACTTAAAGAAGGGAAATGTAAAAATTAAAACAACTTAAAGTAGTTCTTATGATCCAGGGAAAAATTTTGGTAGTGGACGATAACAAAAGTGTACTGACCGCTTTGGAAATACTCTTACAGTTTGAATATTCCGGCGTATCCGCTATTTCCAACCCCAATCAAATATCTTCATATCCGGATTTATCCCAAATAGATGTTGTATTGTTGGATATGAATTTTTCTGCCGGGGTAAATACAGGGAACGAGGGTTTGTACTGGTTGAAAGAAATTAAGAAAAAGGCACCTCTTACCGCCGTCATAATGATGACCGCATATGGGGGGGTGGAATTGGCCGTACAGGCCCTAAAGGAGGGGGCATCGGATTTCATACTCAAACCCTGGAACAATGATAAGTTTCTGGCTACCGTAAAGGCGGCCTATATGCTTCGCAAGTCCCAGAAAGAAATATCCCAATTAAAACAAAAGGAAAGTAATTTAAAGCAGTTGATCAACCAGGACAGGAATTATATTATTGGTAATTCAAAAGCCTTGACCGCTGTATTGAATCTGACCAATAAAGTAGCCAAAACCGATGTCAATGTTTTGATAACAGGTGAAAATGGAACAGGAAAAGAGCTTATAGCCAGACAATTGCACAGAATGTCCACAAGGCAGAAAGAAGTCTTTATATCGGTAGACATGGGATCAATTTCTGAAAATTTATTTGAGAGCGAACTGTTCGGACATCTCAAAGGATCCTTTACGGACGCCAAGGAAGATAGAACCGGTAAATTTGAAGCGGCCAATGGGGGCACCTTATTTTTGGATGAAATAGGCAACCTTTCCTTGCAAATGCAGGCCAAATTGTTATCGGCCATTCAAAATAAAGTCATTGTCCGTGTGGGCTCCAATAAGGAGATTCCGGTAGACATTCGATTGATCTGTGCTACCAATGGCAATTTGGAGCAAATGGTGGCCGATGGCCTGTTCAGGGAAGATTTGTTATATAGAATAAACACCATCCCCATTAAAGTACCGGCATTACGGGAAAGAGGTGATGATATTTTGGTACTGAGCGATTTTTATTTAAAAAAATTTAGCGCCAAATACGGCAAACACGGGCTTCGAATAACCGATATTGCCGAAGGGAAATTAAAACAATACCCCTGGCCGGGGAATGTAAGGGAACTACAGCACACTATGGAAAGGGCCGTAATATTATGCGAAGGCAATATTCTAAAGCCGACGGACTTTATTTTGAATACCAGATCTACCCCATCTTTGGATGTGGGGCCAAAGACCTTGGAGGAAATGGAGCACTTTATGATCGTGAACGCCCTGCAGAGCAATGATGGCAATTATAGTGCCGCAGCGGCACAATTGGGAATTTCAAGGCAAACGCTTTACAATAAAATTAAAAAGCAGGAAGATAATGGTGAGTAAAAATTTTTATTTTCAGACTATTTTCCTAGTTGGCATTATAACCGTTGCGGCCTTGTTGACAGGATTTCTTTTTGTTCATGAAAAGTATCTTTTTGCTGTGTTGGCATTGGCCGTCCTGATACTACAAACCTATTATTTAATTCGATATGTCAATGAGACCAACAGAAAAATAGCCTATTTTTTTGATGCGATCAAAAATGAGGATTTCACATTGCGTTTCCCTGAAAAATTAAGCGTGAAGTCTCTTGAGGAGCTTAATCACAGCCTGAATATGCTCAATGAAATGATTCAGAGGATACATTTAAAAAATCAGACCCAGGAACGATTTTACCAAGAGATCCTAAAACAGGCGGACATTGGTATTTTGGCCATTAACAGCAAGGGACATATACTTTTTGCCAATCCCAGATTGGAGCAGATGCTGAATTATACGCCACTTAACCACATAAAGCAACTATCACAGATTGATGAAAGTTTATACCTCATATTTAGCGAGTTAAAACCTTTTGAGCGTAGGATGTTCCAATTGACCAATGAGCGAGAAAAAATTGATCTGGCCATAAAGTCCTCCTCCTTTAATCTGGACGGGCAGGAATTGTTATTGGTGGTTATCCAGGACATACATCAGGAACTGGACGAAAAGGAAACCGAATCCTGGACCAAATTAATAAGGGTCCTGACCCATGAGATCATGAATTCCATTACGCCAATAACTTCCATTTCCGATTCCATTTTAAAATATCACGAAAAAGAGGATGCACCTACCAAGGATGTTACAGAATATCAAAAACGATTGGACAGTACTATCAAAGGATTGGAGGTCATAAAGGATCAAGGCACCAATTTAATGGGTTTTGTACAATCGTACAGAAGTTTTTTAAACGTTCCCGTACCGGACAAAAAAATTGTAACGGTCCAAAATTTATTGGAAAAAGTGAAATTATTGGTAGGGCAGGACCGGGAATTTTCGAATACTTCCATAGAATTGCATGTAAAGACCCCCGAGCTGGAACTTTTCATTGATGAAAAACAGATTACCCAGGTATTGATCAATTTGTGCAAAAATGCGCTACAGTCCCTCGCCAATCGAAAAAATAGTGTTATAAAATTAATTGCCGGAACCAATCCGGAAGGGCAAAAATTTATAGAAGTGCAAGACAATGGCCCGGGTATATCCCCCGAATTGATCAATGAAATATTTGTTCCCTTTTTTACTACAAAAAATACAGGTACGGGCGTAGGCCTTAGTTTTTCAAAACAGATATTGCGTATGCACGGGGGGAGCCTAAAAGTAATTTCAACTCCCGATAAGGAAACTTCATTTTTCCTAATTTTTTAATCAATAGAATTCTTCGAAGCCCGCCCGTATGTGCATAGCGGTCTTGATTCTGATACCTCGTACGTTCTGCGTCGAGGTAGTTCATTAGTATAACCGTATTTTCTAAATTGTAGTAAGGGGCGTGCTTGGATTAGATGGGAAAAAGAAATTCAAAAAAAATGTAAATATCTCATTTTCAGCAATTACGATTCTTGTGGTACGGTTTGGGAAAAACTTTAACAGTTTTCAACCTAAAATAGTTTGATTTTAATAGAATAAAAAGTCAAATTCGGGGTTAAAGAATAATACCCAAATCCAATAGAATTTTAACCGTATGAAAATAAAGAATGTTCTCTTGATTGAAAATAGTATGCTCGATGCCCTATTGATCAAAGAAACCCTACAACAAAATGGCGAACTTTATGATATCCATTTAATGGAAGACGGTTTTGAAGCCGTACTTCATATTCAAGGCCTTTTGGAACATAAGAGCAAGGAGGTTCCTGATTTGATCATTGCCAACGAGGAGCTGGTAATGATCAACGGGGAAAATATACTTTCTAAAATGAAGGGCCTAAGTAATTTTTATATCCCCGTAATTATTATGACCACCAATGGGGATATAGCCCCGCCTCAATTTAACGGGCAAACATGTTGCTTTATAAACAAACCTTTGGAAGTCCAGGAGTTTATTGGCATCTTCAGGGATATCAAAGATAATTGGTTGACCGCTGTTCATTAGGGCATTATTTGTTTAATGTAATTTACTAACTAATTTCTGTCTATAGATTAGAGTCCTATCGGCATTCATTTAATTTTCTTGCGTACAGCTTTTAAGCTTCGTAAATACCTGCGGTTTTCGGAATTAGATCCCAAGAGCGTATTGATACTTGTTTTAAATGTTGGCTGGAAAATATATAATATGGATTAATGCATTATAATAGTGTTGAATTTCTTCCCTCCTATCCAAGCTTGGAACTTGGAGAAAATACTTCCAAGGATATTTGCCATTTAGCTACTGATATCATTGGATCTTCTACCGCCAAGGCCGCCATATTAAAATTGCCAAGGGACCTGGCGACTTTCTTAAGCCCCCATTTCAAAGGGTCCAAAATAGAAAAGCTCATTTGGGAGCATATTCGCAACAAGTCCAGTGAATTGCTTGTTCTGGAGGATGAATTTAAAAATCCGGACATATTGGCGGATATTGTTTCAATATCCGCCTATTCTCCCCTATTTCTAATTATTGCGGCCCTCCACGATTCGGATGGGGGCATTCTGGGTTTCATGTGCATTTATGATACCCGTCCAAATAAGATGACCAACGGTCAAGAACGAAGTATAAAAATCCTGTCCCGTCAGGCGGCATTATTGGGCCTACTTCACAACCCTCACGGTTTGACCAAAAATCAGGGGACTTTTGTAGACAACAAAAGGCTTGCCGCTGGTAACTTTTTGGAAACAAATGACTCTTTGCTCTGGAGATTGAACGGGATTACCGGAAATTTTTGGTGTAACGAATTAGTTCTTGATATTTTGGGGTACGGCCCGGACGAGCTTCATCTCGATTCATTTGCCACTTGGCTGGATCTGGTCTATTATTTTGATCAGGATAAGGTGAATGGTAAATTTCAGGCTTGGCTTGAAAATAACCTAAAGGACGAGGAGTTGGAATGTAGGCTGTTGCACAAGTCCGGGGAAATTGTTTTTGTTACTATCAGGGTTCTCAATACCAGCTACAAGAAAAATGGTTCGGTGTATCAAATTGAAGGGGATATCCAGAACATTACATCACAAAAAAAAGTATGGGAGCAAATAGAATTGATACACCCAAAGTATACCTCCGTAATACAGGCGGGTTATGATTGGCTGTCCATAGTGGATTTGAAAGGTACTTATACCTATGTAAACCCTATATGGGAATCTGCCCTGGGATATTGCTCGGACGAGTTGATAGGGAAGAATATATTTAGTAACGTACATGGTTCCGATAAGAAAAAGGTAAATTATTACTTTTCCAAGTTCATCAAAAATGAACCCTTTGTTTCCAAGCCATTTCGCTTTAAACATAAAAGCGGCAGTTGGAAATGGTTGGAAATATTGATGGTGAATTTGAATGATGATCCAATGATCCAAGGTATTGTAATCAACGCTAGGGACATTACGGATAGGGTGATGACATATCAGGAAATAAAGGCTTCCGAGGAAAAGCACCGATTGCTCTTCACCAATAGCCCCTACCCCAAATACATTCTGGAACTGGAAAGTTGCAAAATTGTAGATGTAAACGATGCCATGATGGAGTTTTATGGTTATTCCCGGGCCGAGTTACTTCATATGAACGCTAAAGATTTAAGGCCCAAAGAAGAAATAGGGGCTTTGTTGAAGGGACTGGAAGTGTTTCAGTTTCAAACGGGACCCCTTATGTCCGGAATCTATACCCATAAAAAGAAGAATGGGGAATTGGTAAAAATGGAGATTGTAGGCCAATCTATACGTATAGACGGGGTAAGGTGTGCCCTGGCCACTTGTACCGATGTAACCGAAAGGGAAGAGTATTTAAACAAACTAAAGCATTCCGAAAATAAGCTTAAAAGTGCCACTGCCATTGCAAAGCTGGGCTATTGGTCGATAGATTTGAAGGATATGTCCCTAAACTGCTCAGAAGAGGTCTACAGGATTTGGGAAAGGGATCCGGATACTTTTCAACTGAACTATGGATCCTTCATGGATTCCATGCACCCAAATGACAGGGAACAATTTGAAAGGGAAAATGAACGGGCCATCTCCCAAAGCAGGAAATATGATCATGTATATAGAATTATTATGCCTGACAATACCATAAAGTGGGTCCGTCATTTGGGCCAACCCGAACTGATAATTAATGGGAGTCCATCCAAATTAGAGGGTACGGTACAGGATATTACCCAACAAAAAATGGAAGAACATCGGCTAAGGTTGTTGGAATCCGTAGTAACCAATACCAAGGACGCGGTTTTGATCACGGAAGCGGAGCCAATTGATGAATCGGGCCCTAGAATATTGTACGTCAACGAAGCCTTTACAAAAATGACGGGATACCCGGCCGAAGAGGTGGTCGGCAGAACACCAAGAATACTACAGGGACCCAAATCGGATAGAGCGGAATTGAAGCGGTTGAAGGAGGCTTTGCATAGATGGGAACCTTGCGAAATAACCATCATCAATTATAAAAAAAATGGAGAGGAATTTTGGGTCAATTTTTCAATAAGCCCGGTGGCGGACGAAAAAGGTTGTTTTACACATTGGATATCCATAGAGCGGGATGTTACGGTTGAAAAAAATCAGGAGCTGCTCAATAATCTAATGATAGATATAAGTCTAATTTTTGGTCATGAAAAGTATTTACGGCAGTGCCTAAAAAGTGTTTTGGACCATTTTGTAGATATTGGAGGGTTTACACTTGCTGAAATATGGTTGCCCAAGTCCGAAAACATTGAATTAAAACCCTCTGCCGAATACAATATAGTGAGGATCGATACAAAATTCCATAACCCCTTGGAAGGGGAAGAATCATTGGGATACCTGGGAGAATTGGTGAATGGCATCCGGGAGAAGCAAAGTTTGGAAGTATGGAATATAGGGAAATTGAAGAATCCACATAAAAAACGGATCTTGGAAACATTGGGAATGGAGTGTGTTATGGGTACTCCCTTGGTCCACAATAAAAAATTCATTGGTGTACTTCTTTTGGGTGCCGAACACGGAATAAATTCACAATTGTACCGCAGTGAACCGTTTAAGGAAGTGGCCGGCCATTTGGCTGCCGAAATTAAACGAAAGCATATAGAAACCGAACTTGAACATGTTTTTAATTTTGCACCGGACATTCTTTGTAAAGCAGGCAAGGACGGATACTTTAAAAAAATAAATCCTGCGGCATCCAAACTTTTGGGATATTCAGAAGAGGAATTATTATCTAAGAAAATAATAGAATTTGTACATCCGGAAGATCGGGAAAGAACGCGAAACAAACAATTATTTTTATACACGGGTAAATCATACAAGCATTTTGAGAACCGTTACCTCAGTAAAAATGGGGAAACCATATGGCTTAGTTGGACAGCGAGATCCAACGAGGAAGAAGATGCTATTTTTGCCGTAGCAAAAGATGTAACGGAGAATAGGGAACTGAAAGGCATTTTGAACGAGGTAACCGATCTGGCCCTGATAGGTACGTGGGAGTTGAGTTTTAATCGTTCTACCATTTATTGGTCTCCCATGGTAAAGAAAATACATGAGGTGGATAGGAATTATGTCCCTACCATAGAGAGCGTTCTAGGTTTCTATAAAGATGGGCCTACAAGGGAAAGAATTTTGCAGGAAATCAATAATGCGATACATAAGGGGGAACCCTGGGATTTGGAACTTCCAATTATAACGGCCAAAGGAAATGAACGCTGGGTAAGAATGATAGGAAAACCGGAATTTGCCTTTGGGAAATGCTTTAGGATAATAGGAAGTATCCAGGATATAAATGACCTAAAAACGGCCGAACTAAAAATGCAGCAGGCCAACAATGATAAAAACGATATCCTGAAAAGCATTGGGGATGCGTTTATTTCGTTGGATCATGAATGGACCATTACCTATTGGAACGAAAAGGCAAAAGAGTTATTGGGAGTTGATAATGAAAATACTGTTGGAAAGAATTTTTGGGGTTTTAAATGGAACAATATAAATGCAAAGGATTACCTGAAATATTATCGAAGAATTAAGGCCGGAAACAAGGTGTATTTAGAGGAATACATTCCAACTTTGAATAAATGGCTGGAAATTAGTGCCTATCCCTCGGAAAGTAAAATATCACTTTATATAAAGGATATTACGGAAAAAAGACAGATACAAAGCGCTGTTGAAAAACAAAATGAAAAATTGAGGGAAATAGCCTGGACACAATCCCATCTGGTAAGGGCCCCTTTGGCCCGACTCATGGGTATTATAGATTTGTTTCATGAAGACTTGGTAGATGATAGCGAAAAAAAGCAAATGTTGGACCATATTTATTCTTCGGCCACAGAATTGGATACCATTATTAAGGAAATTGTATCCAAATCCCAATCGGTAATTTCAAATGAATGATCTATGGGGTCCCTTAATTACACAATCCCTAAACAAAAAAGGACGGCTTTGCGCCGTCCTTTCCGTAATATCCGAATAATAAAGTTGTATGACATTAAGAATGGTCCTCGATCCCTGCGTCCGGGGCATTGTTCTTTACCGATGCAATTCCATTTTCCATGGCCGAAGTGCTGGAATACATTTCACTTGAACCAATAACCTGACCATTGGAAGCCTTTAAGTTAAAGTAAGGGCTGCCATCCTTGGCGGTCTTTCTTTCATATTTACCGTCATCCGTGGCATTTGTCTTAACGGATGCAATCCCATTTTCGCATGAGGATTTGGTCTTATAAGCTTCACTGCTTAAAATCACCTGACCATTTGAGGCCTTTAAATTAAACCTAAACTGGTCTGACTTATCTTTTTTAATTTCAAATTTACCCATTGTAAATGTTTGTTAAATTGGACATATACTTATTTAGGATACAATCTAGTAAATTTTTAAAAATAGTCGGTCATAAATTGCCAAAAATAGTATCAATCTTTATAATTCCCCGAGGCAGGGTTTCCGATCATACCTCCCCTTGGGGGAGGTCGGAATTGCTTTTTCTCAATTCCGGGTGGGGCAAAATACAAAATTTCGGCTTTTGGCCCCAAGGCCAAAATGATACCGATAGCTATCGGTACGGCGAAACCTGCCCTTTCGGTCGGGTACCTCTACGGTTCTGCCTAGAGGATACCTGCCTGCCTTACGCCAGTCAGGCAGGGTCGGTTTCAAGAAATTTTTTATTTTAA
>CBFGWQ010000113.1:0-12350 GCA_965652575.1 uncultured Arenibacter sp.
CCGCTGCGCAAAGTCTCCCGACTTTGAGCTATACTGGCCATGAGGTAAAAACAGAAAATAAAATAGAGTCCTAGAAGACGAATTGGAGAAGACAGAAAAAAATCTAATGAAAGAAGGCTACATCATAAGAGATCAGGAAAAAGCACATTTCATAACTGCCACTGTGGTAGATTGGATTGATGTCTTTACACGCAAGGATTATAAGGATGTGGTTATTGATTCTCTCAACTATTGCATAAAAAACAAAGGTATGATCCTTTATGGATATGTAATTATGAGCAACCATATCCATCTGATTACGCAATCAAAAAATGGAAAACTTTCTGACTTAATCCGGGATTTTAAAAAATTCACGGCAACGACAATACTAAAACAAATAAAGACAAAGCCGGAAAGTAGAAGGGAATGGATGCTGGAACGTTTCAAAAAAGCGACCAAAACCCATTCCCGAAACAAAAACTATCAATTCTGGCGTTACGGCAACCATGCTGAGGAAATATATTCGGAAAAGTTCCTGTGGTCAAAATTAAATTACATACATCTTAACCCAGTACGTGCGGGAATTGTGGACAAGACATCACATTATCTCTATTCCAGTGCCACCAATTACATAGATGGCAAAGGGGTGTTGAATAACATTGAGTTAGCAGCGAATCCGGTTATAGATGTTTTGCGACCATCGTTATTTAATAGAAATGAAAAGTGACGGACCTCAAAGTCGGGAGACTTTGCGGAGCTTAATAAGAAAGGAAAATTAAAGCGGGGATTAAGCAAAAAATAGACTATATCCATAACAACCCTGTAAAACAAGGTTTTGTTCTGGATCCAGTAGATTGGAGATACAGCAGTGCACGAAACTATGCCGACCATGAGGGCGTTTTTAAAATAGATAATGAAGGTTTGCATTTGGGAATATTGGAATTATAAGGATAATAATAACCATATGTTAGTTATTGGCACGAGCCTGCCTAACCGGCAGGCGTGACGCTCGCTCCAGCGATGTGTATTAAAATACGTTAAGTTCAGAACAACCCATTATAATCAACAATTATGAATGGAAAAAACCTTGTTATCATCATCTTCCTGTACTATGGTCTACTTTGGGCAGGTCCTAACAATACTCCACTTGAGTGGGGTGACGAGGCCAAAGCGTGTCTATCTAAAACGAAGGTTCCTATCGGTATGGATTTCCTGATCGGAATAGCAAAAGACACCTCTAAAACAAGTAAAGGGAAACAAACATTTTTAATGCACAAACAGCCAATAGAAGCTTTAATACAGCCAAATAGGCTTATTCTGACATTAAATTCCAAAGAGCGTAAAAATAGCACTCCAGAGGCAGAAAACACCGCCCGCTATTTTCCTTCCCTGGATCAAAAACTAACCGAAAGCCAGAATTTCAACGTCAGCTTCAACAACTTAAAACCCGAGTTTTCCCCTGAATATATCGCCACCTATTTTTCCAGAAACCCTAAAGTAGACACTTTGGTAGCCCAAGCCCAACGGGCTTTTACTGCGGTATATGAACTGGATAATTTTGTGGACATTATTACGGGAAAGGAATTATTGCAACTCCCGGTTGGACTAAGTAAAATAGATTCCACTTCCGGAAATAGGGTAGAATTGGCCATTACTCAAGTAAAATTTATGCCACAATATGCCGAATTCAAGGCTTGGGCCAAAATGATCATTCCCGTTAAAGGTCCTAATGGGGAACCCCATAGGGAAATCTATTTTGGTGGCGAAGGTATTAAACTCTCCCATGATGGAGCGCTTTTGGCCGATATGAAATTGGTACTGTTGGGGGACCAGGCCATTCCTTTGAACGGTGACAACTGGCTCTTGACCCTTAAAGGTGGAACGGACCTAAAAAATGGAGCCTATAAGGACCAATCCTATATTCAATTTAATTGTTCAGGTTTAGAATCCATTGGTTTGGAGGCGGACCTCAGAATTTCCAGAAACATATTGCTCCCTATAACCAGTGGAGGAAATTATGTATGCGGGGAAAGCACGGACAACAAATACTTTAAGGATTCCGGTATAGTAAACAACAAATGCTATGTTGGTGCCTCCTTTAGCATAAAGGCCATGGGCTGGAACGACCTCTTGTTAGAGGTATCCCTTCCCCAATTTGAAATTAGGGGCTTAAAGGGTTGGGGATTTAATTTAAAAAATGTGGTTTTGGACTTAAGCGATAGTCGCAATGCCGCTGGAATAAAATTTCCTAAAGATTACAGCGAAGTATTGGTTCGTGGGGAACGTAACCTTTGGCGTGGATTCTATGCCCGGGAATTGAGTATTATGCTGCCCAAGGGTATAGAAAATACAAAAACATCCAATAAGAGAGTGCAATTTGGGGCCGAACACCTCATTTTGGATGGACAGGGAGTATCCGGTTCCTTTTTTTCCGAAGGCATTTTAAAGGTTGGTGAAGGTTCTGCCGGGAAATGGGCCTTTACCATTGATATTTTAAGTCTTTCGCTCTCCAGAAATTCCCTGACAGGCGGATCGATTGCAGGAGATATTGCCGTCCCTATTTTTGAGAAACCTATGGATTATTCAGGATATATCCAACAGGAAGGTTATGGTTTAGAAGTAGGCCTGGGCAGCAATTATAAAACTCCTGTTTTTTTAGGTGAAATGCAATTGGAACGTAATTCAAGTGTGGCCATCGATATAAAGGATGGCATTGTATATCCTTCTGCCAACCTCTCTGGAAAATTATCCATTGTAGGGGAAATTGGCCAGAAGAATGGGGAAAAGCCACCCTCGAAAGAATCGGTCGCAAGTAGTGGTAAAGGATTTCATTTTCCAAATATTGTCTTTGAAGGTTTAAAACTGGAAACCGAACAGGGCAAAAAACCTATCAGTGCAAAAAGCTTTGGATTTGATGGCGAAATGAGTTTAATGAATTTCCCGGCCTCTGTGGAAAATTTGGAATTAGTGACCCCTAACAACCAAGCCGGACTCGCTTTTGACCTGAAAATTAATTTGGACGGAGAAGGGTCCCATGCAACTACCAATATGCAGATAATGGGGAAATTAGAGGACGGGGCCAAAATTCAGAAATGGCAATTTGAACACGTTAAGGTCAACGGCATCGATATCGATTATGAGAAAAGTGGAATCGTTATAAAAGGGGGCCTCGAAATTATGGAAGACCACAGTTGGTACGGGGACGGATTTAGAGGAAATGTAACGGCAACCATTGAAGGGGTCAACCTAAAAGTTAAGGGGAAAGCTATTTTTGGGGTAAAGGATTTTAGGTATTGGAATGTTGATGTTTGGGCCATGAACGATGAAAAGAATACTACAAAATTCATGATAAATTCTATGGTAGGGGGTATAACCTATCGTATGAAAAGGATACGGGGCAATGAGGATGGTTTTTCTCCCTCTTCAGCCGTTTATAGACCTAATTTGGATTATGGCCTAGGGGTTCGGGCAGGTGTAGGCATCAGTACCCAACATGCCGATACTTTTAACGGAAGGGCCTTTTTGGAGATGGCCTTTAACAGTCATGGCGGATTAAACAGGATAGGCTTTACGGGAGAAGGCGCTTTTATGGGCGACAATACCGGTGATGGTCTATCTTCTAGAGATTTTGGGTCATTAAATGAAACCTTTAAGAAAGTGGACAATTTTGTAGCGGACAATAAAGATTTGGCCAACCAATTGTCCAAATATGGCAACTTTATGGGACTTGCCAAAAAGTCGATCCCGGTCCATGATGTCGCGACCTCTGGAAAAATAGGCGTTTATGTGGGCATAGAAAAGGATTTTTCAAACCAGACCTTTGATGGTGAATTTGAACTTTATCTGGATTTGGAAGGTGTTAAGGGTGGAGGGGAAAACAATCTTGCCGGTTACGCAAAAATGCATTCAGGTGCCAAGGATTGGTATATCTATATCGGCACGCCCAAAAAAAGAATTGAACTTTTGTTTCAGGCCGGGGTACAACTTCGGGTAGGCGGTTATTTTATGACAGGAACACAGCTTCCCTCCCAATTGGACCCGCATCCTATGGTCGTTAAAATTTTAGGGGATGATATGTTGAACAATAATCGACAAGAAAACCAACTTCAGTCCGGTAAGGGCTTTGCTTTTGGACTAAATTTTGGATATGGTTATAATTTTGATTATTTAATTTTTTATGCCTTTGTAGAATTGGGTGCGGGTTTTGATGTTATGCACGCCTACTACCCCAATGCCAAATGTGTTGGCCATCCCGGACCTATTGGAAATGATGGATGGTACTCCATGGGACAGGTATACGCTTATCTATATGGAGAATTTGGGGTAAAGGTCGACCTCGCCTTCATCAAAGGAAAGTTTCCAATTGCCGAAGCAGGCGTGGCTGCAATGTTACGGGGACAATTCCCAAATCCGGCTTATTTTCAAGGCTATGTTGGCATGTATTACAGAATTCTGGGCGGACTTGTTTCCGGTAGATTGCGATTAAAGGTAGAAGTTGGGGAGGAATGTGAATTGGAAAACATTAATAATACGCTGGGCGTTCCTATGATATCCGATCTGACCCCTAAAAATAATAGCGAAGATATATCGGTATTTACCGCTCCCCAAGCTGTTTTCAACTATGCCGCCAATTCTGATTTTCAGGTGGAGCTGGATAATGGTGTCCATACTTTCAAATTACAATTAAAGAACTTCACAGTAAGCGCTGAAGGAAAAAAATTAAAGGGAACGCTGGAATGGAACGACACCAATGATGCAGTAACTTTTGTCCCCGAAGAGACCCTTCCCTCCGAAAAGGAAATTAGGGTAATGGTGGAAGTTAGTTTTGATGAAAAGTTAGGTAGTACTTATCGAACAATGGTCGAAAATGGAAAACCGGTAATAGAAAAAAAAGAAATCATCTTCAAAACAGATCGCGTCCCGGATTATATCCCTTTGGAAAACATTGCCTATATGTATCCCGTCATAGAACAACAAAGTTTTTATCCTGAAGAATTTAAAAAGGGGTATATAAAAATGAAGACGCCCCAAAATTATCTTTTCGATTCTGGATTTGAAACAAGGGCAGAATTTGTATCCACTACTACTAATCGGGGGATTCGAACCAAATTGTCTTATGACAAATCAAAGGCAATGATATTTTATGAATTGCCGGATGGGATGTCCCTTAATTCAAATTACCTATTAAATCTGATCGTTTTCCCCCTGGGGTCCAACATACAGTCCGAAATAGTAATTGAAAACACAGAAGCCTTATCAAACCAATACAGCGGGGATACCCATTGGTTTAACCAGACTGGAAAGCAAGATACAAGAAATATCTCCGGCAGCGCCATAATTTCAAGTAAAAAAGCTTCGAATGTAACCCTATCCCATGGAGCTCCTAAATCAATATTGGAATACCGGTTTAAAACCAGTAAACACAGTTCATTTAAACAAAAAATCAGGGAATTAACGGTTACCGATAACCTTACAAATTTCATATTTGCAGACGTACACTCCTTATCCGTTCAGGTAACCGACTATGAACATTTTGAAAAACTAGAAGTTACGGGAGGAAAATATACCAATTCCAAACCCTTGATATATGCCCAAGCTGTAGTGGACGATTCGTATTACAAAAGGAAAATATATCCTCTTCTATATGAAAATTACCCCCTTGACGGCAACATTAAAGTAAACCGGGAGGAAATATTGCTCGGAGTGCCTCCTATTCGCTCCTTTTATGTAGCCAATGAATATTTGTCCAATCTGGAAAACAACACAAATTCTTCATGGGTAAAAAACCGGATCCCTTTTGTATATAATTTGCCATATCAATTTAAATCGGACATGGTTTACTTAAGGGATAAAATCCTGAATAAATATTATAACAGTAATGGTAACCGCTCCCTGTATGAAAGGTATAAGTATTTATTGGAAAGCTCCTTTCCCCCCTTGCCCCTAGGTAGTTTTAAGGCACAGCTTATTTACCGAACACCTGGTGATGTGTATCAAAAAGGATATGAAATAAAATATATAAACGACTAATTTTTAAATAATTATAAAATCCGATATACCTTGAAAGGATTTCTAATTTTTCTCTTTATAACTTCAGGCCTCTTGGCCCAGGATTCTGCATCCGTTAAGGTTATTGCACGTTCCTTGCCAGACAAAGTACTTTTGCGATGGGCAGTAGACCAGCCCCTGGCATGGAAAAATGCCAATGAAGCAGGTTTTTGGATAGAACGGGCCACAATTTCCAGAAACGGAGAAGCTGTGGTACCCATGGAAAGGAAACCATTGGTTGCCCAACCGCTAAAACCGAAACCTTTGGCCGAATGGGAACAATTGGCCTTTCACGATCGGAATGCGGCCATATTGGCCCAGGCACTATATGGCGATTCCTTTGAAGTTAGTCCCCCTGGAAATGGGATAGGGGCAGTTTATGCCATAAACGATGAATTGGAGCAGCGTTTTACCATTGCCCTGTTAGCTGCCGAACAAAACTTTGAAGCTTCCAAATTGGCAGGATGGGCACTAGAGGACACCTCTATTGTTCCCGGAGAAAAATATGTCTATTCTGTATCCGTTGCCAAACAGGAAACAACATATAGTATTAACAAAGGAACTGTATTTGCCGGTCCCGATATGTACGAAGCTCTTCCTAAACCCATAGGTTTAACAGGGATCTTTACAGATAAAAAAGTCACTTTGAGCTGGAACTTTAATCTGCTTCAACAAATTTATTCCAATTACCAAGTAGAAAGATCACGGGACAGTATTTCTTTTGAGCCTTTAAACGCGGAACCCATTTTTAGTGCCCAACAACCCAAGGCCATCTCAGAGATATCCATGGTCTATATAGATTCGATCCCCAATAACATCAATTTCTATTATCGCGTTATTGGAAAAACTGCTTTTGGAGAAACCGGACCATATTCCGAAGTAATTCGGGGCAGGGCGCAAGAAACATTGGGTTTTGTTCCCCGAATATATCAAAAAGAACTGCCCACGGATTATAAAGTAATACTCCGATGGGAGTTTAAGGAAGAAGGGAATAGATTGATCAATAAGTTTCAACTACGCAAGGCAAACAATAACCAAGGTCCGTTTTCAACGGTGGTGGACAATATCCCGGTATCGGCAAGGGAAATAACCTATGAAGGTTTGGATAGGATAAATTATTTTACCATCGTTGCCATGGGCAAAAACGGGGTTGAAAGTGAGTCCTATGCCTCATTGGTGCAACCGATAGACTCTTTGCCCCCTTCCATCCCAATTGGGCTTAAGGGAACAATTGACACAATGGGAGTCGTTAACTTATCATGGTCAAAAAATATGGAAGAAGATTTTGCAGGGTACCGCATCTTTCGGTCCTATAATCCAAAAGCAGAATTTAGTGAGGTCACCCAGGCTACCTTTAAACAAGAGAACTATTCGGATACCATTGCAATTACCAGTTTAAACCGAAAAATATATTACAAAATATTGGCGGAGGACCAACGCTTTAACCGTTCAAAATTTTCGGAGGTTTTAACCTTGTACAAACCTGATGTTATTCCTCCTTCTGCTCCCACTATCAACAATTATAAAGTTACTGCCGACGGAATTGAGATTTTTTGGATTCCCAGCAGCAGTCCCGATGTTAGCTCCCATATGGTATATCGGAAAACCGGAAGGGAGAAGGAAACCCAATGGAAGAAATTGTTTGAATCCAAAATAAGACAGGATTCTTCTTTTTATGATCCTAGTTTGTTGGAACCAAATGTTTTTAGCTATACCGTGGTCGCCAAAGATTCGGTTGGCTTTGAAAGTTTACCGGCCAAACCTGTTTCAATTGTATGGAACGGTAAGACCGTTAATGAGGGAGATATTAAACTTATTGGAACTGTAAATCGGGAATTGCGATTTATCAGCCTTAGATGGAAAACCAAGGATTTTAATGTTACCGAATACCTTTTATATAAAGGGGAGGAGGGCAAAGGTTTAAAACTATACAAAACCTTGAACAGAACTGCCAAAGGTTATAACGATGTGGAATTGGAGGCCAATTCAGACTATACCTATGGATTGCAATTGGTCCTTGAAGGGGGGAGGACTTCTTTGATAAAAAAGATTAATTTAAAGTATTAGAAAATGATAATCTTCAGTAATAAAATGGGTACTACCCGATTTTATGACACAATTGCCCTGGTATTATTTTTTACGTTTTCAATTTTGACCAATTCCCAGGAATATAGGGTTAAAGCTACCGTATCATTGGATCCCACCAATAGCTTTAATGTTGGGGATAAATCCAATTATTATATAGGTATGGGAGGCTTAACCTTTTCGCCCATAACACAAGCCATAATTAATTTCCCTGAATGCATTGCCCCGTTTACTATTGATTCAAGGAGCGACTATGTAATCGTTGCCGATAATCAAAGATCCAAAACATGCTATTTTGATTGGTCCGGGCCTCTTCCAAGTTTTGTAAATACTTATGTAGAGGGCAATATCCCGGTAACCATTGACAATGTTGCTCATGATACGTTTTCGGTTCTTCATACCCAATATCATGATCAACCCATTTCCCCCTGCACCCAATATAGTTCATGGGATAACAATACCCGGTCCGGCACTTCATCAGGTCTAACACTTATACAGTATACGTTTATACCATTTAACGAAATAATTGTAAATACAATTCCAGGGAATATCCTGTCCATAGACCAAAAATTTAAATTGGAGTTTCAAAGTGGCAACGTTCCTGCCGGATGGCGTTATTCCATCGACAATGGAGGATCATGGACGGATTACGGAGATGAGGAATTGGCCTTACAGGATTTAGGAATTAAGTTTGAGGATATCACCAATAGCCAAATTAAATTTCAAGGAATAGCCTGCGGAAATTTAGAAGTTTATTCTGAAAATATAATCACTGTAGATGTAAAGAAAAGTCCACCTGTACTTCTCGATGCAAAAGTTACAAATGAAACGTGTTACGATGCCAAAAATGGCTCCATACAACTAACTTTTAAAGAGAATATAGCTTCCGGCCATCGTATGCGATTTTTTATTTACCAGGGTACCCTACCCGATCCTGATGACCCGGAAATACTTGAAAATGTACCTTCTTTTCCCGGTACTGCCCAACAAACGGTATCGGATGCCGTATTAAACCTTGAGCCAACCGAAAACGGTTATAGTGCCACCATCTTTAATTTAAATGGAAACAGTACCACGGACAACGGGAATACAGTACTTAATTATGCCGATTATTTTATTGTTTATCAAGAAGTAAATTATAATACCAGTCCCGTTACCGTAACAACGGCCGGGATAACCCCAAACCTCTATAGAATATATCAACCTACTGCAATTATTCCCTCCGGCAGCATAACCCAAGGTGAATGCAACGGCACTACAGCGGAAATAAATTTTTCTGCAATGGGGGGCAACAATTTGGATCCTTCGGGAAGTTACAGTTATCAATATAGGTTAAATGATGGTCCATGGATCCGGGCTACTTCAAATCCGCAATCTGTTGACCTTGTCCCTGTAGATCAAACTGTCCAGATCAAGGCAATATATTCCATCGGGAATTGTGAAAGTGAAACAGAAATTCTGGAAGAAAAAATAAATGCCATCATCCCCGGTCTAATGTTTGAAGGGGTAACCCCGGGCCTTGCTTCATCCAACAATTCCAGTGACGGTGTCATCAGTGCGAACTATAGCGGGGGTACTCCCAACCATACTTTTTATTTGGCCAAAGAGAATAAGGATACCTCGGTTTTTGAAATTGTTCAGAATCCGACTATAATAGAGAACCCACTAGCTAAAAAAGTTGAATTTCACGGCTTGGGAACAGGGACCTATAGAATAACTATTGTTGATCAAAATGACTGTTCCCTGACTACAGAAATATTGGGGGACATTGAAGTAAGCATAATACCGAGTCCAACAATCGTTTCCCAACAAATAAACGAAATCGGATGTATGGACAACAATATGGGGTCAATATCCATTAATGTTTCGGGTGGACTGACACCTTATAATTACGAATGGACCGTTAATGGTGTTACTTCCCCAATTCAGTCCACAGCGAGTCAAACAATTTCATTAAATGACCTTTCAGAAGCCGGGGAATACATTTTAAAGGTTGGTTCAACCGGATTTACAAAGTTTAATAATCCCTCGGGTTATGCGAGTACTACTATCACTATGACCGCTCCGGAGGCAGTAACAATCACTTCGACCACCGCAAATAATATTAGTTGTTTTGGGGCTAGAAATGGAGGTATATCGGTAACCGCCTCAGGGGGTATAAGTTTCGAATATAAATTGGGCTTTTTCGGGACATGGACACCTCTTACCAATGGTACCATTCCTATAACTATCGGGGGATTCTATGATGTTTATCTAAGAAATCAATATAAATGTGAGTCCGATCCGATAATGGGTATATTGGTAACGGAACCGGAAGAACTTTTGGTCTCGGCAATTTCCGGGAACGCAACTACAAATGGTGGAAACCAGGGCAGCATTACCCTGACCATAAGTGGAGGAACACCATTTCCCGAACCTGCCGATCCCTATACAGTTTACTGGACCAAGGATGGGCAGCCCTTTGCACCTCCATCTGGATATACCAGTACCAAACTTATTAATCTGGAAGCTGGTGAATACATAGCCCATATTACGGATGCCAATGGCTGTTTGCCCCAGACCAACAATCCCATAACTATTTTGGAGCCTGAGCCCCTACTGGTAAACCTGGTTCAAACTGTAATGTTGGAATGTAGTGGGGACGATTTTGGGGAAATCACTGCTGCTGTCCAAGGGGGAGTCCCTCCATATACCTATGAATGGTTTCAGATTACCAACAGTAACCCTATCCTGGCCGAGGGCACAGAAATTATTGATAATCTGCAAGCTGGAGAATATTTTGTTAGGGTTACCGATAGCAGTGGTGTTTCGGCGAATGCCCTGCCTTTGAACATAACCCAACCTGATGACCTTGAAATAACCATAAACAACGTCAGCCCTGTAGTTTGCCAGGATGGGACGGCTATCATCGATATCTCCGTAACTGGAGGTACCGCCCCCTATAGTTATCTTTGGAGCAACGGGTCTACCAGTAAAAATTTAATTAACGTACAGCCCGGGGAATATTTTTTGGAGGTATATGACGACAACGGGTGTTTTGCCGAAACTTTTGTAACTATCCATCCTGCATCCGATCCTGTACACATTGCAGATGTTACCATAAATCATAGCAAGCAGTATATGTCGAACGACGGTAGTATTTCAGTACAAATTAAAGGGGGAACGGTTCCGTATAACATTAATTGGAAAAGGCTATCGGACGGTATGGTAATAGGAAATAGTTGGGAAATTACCGACTTGTCAGCGGATACCTATGAAATTTCGATTTCCGATGGGAGTGGCTGCAACATAAAGGAAGTATATGAAATTACACAACCCGATATTGTGGAAGCAACTATTATAAATCCTTCCTGCGCAGGGGATTCAAACGGTAGTATCATGGTCACGGTAAACCAAAGCAACGGAGATTTCACCTATAATTGGGATACAGGGGAAACTACAAATAACATCACCGGTCTATCCCCTGGGAATTATACGGTAACCATTCATGGCTATGACAATAGCCCTGTTACAAGAACCTATATCATTGAATCGCCCTTGCCCTTATATGTAGACTTAGGGGAGAACAGAACACTTTGTGCTGGGCAAGAGTTGGTTCTAGATGTAGGGAGTGTAGATAAAAACGCAACATACAATTGGTCCTCGGATACGGGATTTACAAGTAAAGACCCCCAAGTTATCATTAACAAAAGTGGTCAATATACGGTTATGGTTACAAACCAAAACGGATGCTCTGCCACTGGAACGGTTACTATTGCTGTAAGTGATATTGAAATAAATGCCGAATTTGCAATTTCTAGCCAAGCATTTGCCGGAGAATCACTCATTGCCGTTGATATAAGCTATCCCCTTCCCGATATCCAAGAATGGGTATTACCGGAGAATGCCGTTATTCTCAGACAAGATTCGGATGAGGCCGAATTTATACTCAATGACCCTGGCGAATATGAAATAGGAATAATTACACGGATAGGGCAATGTTTGGCACAACAGACCAAAAAAATTCTGATAACGGAGAATGACGCTTTTACCTCAAAGGAAGGACAACGGAAACAACGAAATAAAATTGAAAATTTCATAATTTATCCGAATCCTACGAACGGAGAATTTGTGTCCCAAATTGTCCTTCCGGAAATAGACCCCATCAGTATAAAAGTTTATAATTTTGCCAACAATGCCCTAATGGCCTCTGAAAAAGCCCAGGGCGCCTCCTCCTATTCCTTACCCTTCAACCTATC
>CBFGWQ010000114.1:0-12237 GCA_965652575.1 uncultured Arenibacter sp.
CCTCTCCCTCATAATCGTTGCTCTCTATCCAATCGCCAAATTTTATATGCTTTATATAGGATAATACAATACCGGAATAGGTGTTGGTGAGGGCACCCTGCAAAGCTAGGCCCACGGCCAGACCGGCTACCCCGGCACCGGCCAAAATGGTATTGAGGGTTTTGCTCAGGTCCAAGATTCCAAGTACCAAAAATAATCCCGCCAGAATAATCAAAACAGAAATTAATTTGGCAATTAAATTCTTCATGGATTTTTGCAAACTACTTTTCTCAAGCAGTTTCCAGGTGATCTTGGTGACATATTTGGAAAGGAAAATTACGATAGTGAAAACGAAAAGCGCCAAAATAATGTTGGGCAAATTCACAATTAAATTGTCTACCCATTTGGCCAGTCCCATTATCATTTCCTCCCAGGCTTCGTCAATGTTTAAATCCATAAGCATGCTTTATGTTATTGTTGATATGGTAAGAAGATTTTGGGAAAAACCCATGATTCCCATTTGCATAATGGAAACCGGTACAATGAAGTGGTTTAAACTTTTTCAATAAAAATGGTTCCGATATAAAAGTGTACCGGAACCATTAGTTAACAACCAACCTAATCATCTTAATTGAATTACCGTTGTAGTTTGTTGTAATTCAAAGAAGAATATCTTTATTCGTTTATTTTCAAATGCCCCTAGTTTTAGGTTCATCTGACAACCAAACTGTATCAATATCAATAATCTTATTCCTTACTTTCAAAAGTACAGTGTTCGGCCCAAATGGTTGTGCTGTATTCTGTTTTTTGTTAACTCTTATGATTTGGAAGTCATAGTGATGGCCGTTTTTTCGACTATTTCTTAATTTATCGGATTTACGGAGATGATCGTTTGGGATACTATTTATTGGTAAAGGAATATTATAAAAATGAGTATTGACTATCTTTAGTATCTGTTTAATGGGGCAATTTACTGCCTCGATACAATTTTAAAAATAATATGGATATGGAATATGTTGAATCGGTGAATCCCTATGACGGCACGCCAATGGAAAAATATAGAATATTTTCGGAAGAAGATATTGTTAAGGTAGTTGAAAGGGCCGGAAAGGTCTTTCAGAACTGGAAAAATGAAAGTTTGGAATATAGATCGGAACTGTTAAAAAAATTGGCCACTGCATTGTTGAAGGATAAAAAAGCGTATGCCCGGTTGATGTCCAAAGAGATGGGAAAACCTATAAAGCAGGGTATTGCCGAAATTGAGAAATGCGCTTGGGCCTGTAAATTTTACGCCAAGAATGCCGAAGGGTTTCTTGCCGACGATCTTATAGATACCGAGGCGGATGAAAGTTTTATTAGTTACGACCCCATAGGCTGTGTATTGGCCATTATGCCCTGGAACTTTCCTTTTTGGCAGGTTATTCGTTTTGCGGCTCCAACGCTCACAGCCGGTAATACCGTAATTTTAAAACATGCCAGCAACGTTTCCGGCTGTGCCGTGGCACTTCAGGAGCTGTTTCTTTCGGTAGGCTATCCGGAGGGATGCTTTCAGTTTATTATAGCAGACCACCAGCGGCTTGAATCCGTCATCGAAAATTCTATTGTCCAGGGTGTAACCCTTACGGGTAGCGAGAAGGCAGGTAGGGCCATTGCCGCCCTGGCAGGAAGGCATTTAAAAAAATGCGTTATGGAGCTGGGGGGCAATAATGCCTGTATAGTATGGGAAGATGCGGATTTGGATAAATATTTGGATACCATGGTAATGGCCCGAATGCAGAATACCGGTCAAAGTTGTATAGCAGCAAAACGATTTATAGTGGTCGAGGCTATATATGAGGAATTTCTAATGAAATTTTCCGATAGAATCCGGGTCCTAAAATCTGGTGATCCGTTGGATAAACACACAGATATTGGGGTAATGGCCAGAGAGGATTTGGCGAAAGAATTAGCGCAGCAAGTGAGTGGTTCCTTGGAAAAGGGAGCCAAAGTTGAGGTGGGAAATAAGCGGGACGGTTCTTATTACGAGCCTACGGTACTTACAGATGTGGTTCCCGGTATGCCCGCCTTTGAGGAGGAACTTTTTGGTCCGGTAGCAGCTGTGGTCAGGGCAAAGGATAGAAATGAAGCGGTTGCCTTGGCCGCAAATTCCAACTATGGGCTAGGGGCTATGCTGTTTACCAAGGATATCAAATCTGCGCGGAAAATAATTGGGGATATCCCCGATGGGGCATTTTTTATCAATGAAATGGTAAAGTCCGATCCAAGGTTGCCCTTTGGAGGCACAAAAGCGTCCGGTTTTGGCCGTGAACTTTCTATGGAAGGTATATTGGAGTTTGTAAATAAAAAAACGGTTTACATAAGGAAATAGCGGGATTGGAATTTTAGTAGGGATAGGCCACCCCTATATTATCCGATTAATGGTTAAAATCCCGCCTGAACGTAGTCGGGCAGGTCTGCCTCTGCCGGCCTTTGAAGGGGCGTAATTTCATTGCAGTTACTTTAGTTTCCAAAAACTTTGATGGTCTACTGTTGGCAGTTGCGGTTTACAGTCAACAAAATATGGATTTTGCCTATTGCTTAGGTATTACTGCCAACATATCACCCTCTCCTTGGCAGGGAATTTTATTCCGTTCCATAACCCCCTGCCTTACCGGTCAAGCATGCCTGCCTTTGCCGGCAGATATGTAATTCCATTTCATAATGGTTTAGTCCGTGCCCCAACTATTCATAAACGCAAATTGGTCTTGGGGCATACGTTGCCTTTCGCCCATCTCTTTTTTGCGAAGTTTTTCGGGAAGATCCTCCAGTTCCCCGCCATAGTAGCCTAGGGCAATTGCAGTTGTTATATGGAATTCCTGTGGGATGTGGAAGATTTGCTGGGCCTTTTTGTAGTCCAGACCCGCCATATGGTGCAGGGCTATGCCCATATACTGGGCCTGTACCGTCATTGCACCCAACCCAAGGCCCAAGTCGTGAAGGGCATGGAAATTTTCTTTTCCCTTTTCGGTTTCTTTTTTGAATGCCGTAAGCATTAAAAGGGGCGCATTTTGGGCCCAAATTTTATTGGAATCGGTTAGGCTTTCTATAATTTTTTCATAGGCTTCGGAGCCTTTTACCGCATATAGGAATCGCCAAGGTTGTTCGTTATTGGAACTTGGAGCCCAACGTACAGCTTCAAAAAGTTGGTGCAAATGCTGTTCAGCGATTTTTTTATCTTTAAAAATTCGGGGACTATAGCGCTGTTTTAAGAGCGCAAATATTTCATAATCGGAATCGGCAATATTTTCTAATTGTACTTGTTCCGGAGCTGTCATGTTTTGTGTTTTTACAGGTTTTAAAATTATTATTTTGTGGTGGCCAGTTTGCAATCTTAATAATTGGCCTTACTTTGGAAGCCTCTTTTGGTTTATCTTCTTCTTGTTGGGATTTTTGTACTTTTTCCAAGATTTAACTTCGTTGGTTTCCAATTTTATCAAATGGACCATTATACAACTTTGGTCGGTCCGCTGACAAGTTTTTTCTGTTTAGTGGAGTAAATGCAACGCTGCTTCCTACATTGGTTTGAGCTGTATTTACCACTTATTTCGGTTAATCTATGCCTTGGATCCGTTTATTTGTCATAGACCACAACGGAGTTTATACTGTGCGAACTTTGGATATCATACCAATGATAATAACTTATGGGATGCTTTATTGACCCAAAACCAATAATATTTGATTCTTTCCCAAATGGTTTTTAACGCTTTTTTAAGCAAGTGTTCAATCAACGTTAAATTACCCGTAGGTTTAGGGTTGACTGGACACTAGTATGGATGGGCAGGGGTTCTATGGCTTATAGGTATTGGCCATCAGAAATATAATCAGGGATAATGTGGTTGGCCATTTATAACTGAGGAATTATACCGGGATGATCTATGGACTTTTAGGCAGATCCGTATTAAATCCAGAATTTGCGTTTCATTCTAAGGAACCCTATAATAAAACTGATATACATCATTACGATCAGTGATAGATGAATTTTTCTTAGATGGATATATTCATTTAATTGGTAGGTGAAATTATAAAATCTGGATACTTTGATGGGGGCATAGCCCAGATAAAAAATGAGCAGTCCAATACTTATCCATTGAATACCGGTTAATCCATAGTCCAATTTTTTTGAGGTATGCCCATGTTCCCAGAAAAAAAGGATAATACAGATCAAAATGGCAAAAGCCCCGGCCAAATAGCTATATACTTGAGCTTCTAGCTTAAAGCTTTGAAAAAACGGATTTATCAAGGAGGTGATCATAAAGAATATTCCTGTCAAGAGTATAAAGTTTTTATATTTTTTGTTCTCTATGTAACTCCAATAGACATAAAAAAAATAGTTGAAGAAAATTATGTTGTAAATATTGTATATAATAACATTGTGTTTAACAAAAGCGGTAAAAATGGAAATATGGAACACTTCATAATGCTTTGTAAAATAGCCCAATAATTCGGTTAGGAAGGTGTACATTAAAAGTATGGGAAAATACTTTATGGGAGTACTGTAATATTTGGGATATTTTATTAAGGCTATCAACAAGGTCAGGGCATAGAGAGGTAGGCAGGCATTCTCTAAAATAGTATCCAATATTTCCATTTTTGTTCAGATCCGGGTTAAAGGGCCATGTTAATCCTCATGATATGGAGGAGGAACCATATTGGCCTCGTTCAACACCATACTTTTGTCCTTGACATAGAAGAGGGCAGGTGATGTTGTAGGCATGAATGAGGCTTCCGATTTACTTTCCCCGGGCCTATCCGTTCCTACTTCTTTTTTCGGTTCCAAATTATCCGTAAGTAGAACGGGAACATTTTTTCCATCGTTGTCTTCCCTAATATAGAACCCGTATTCCCGGTCGTTTTCCTTTAGGGCGGGAATAATAAAGAAGGAATTCTGTTTGGGGTGTTTTATTTCCCTACCATCCTCAAAGGTTTTTTTATCGGGATAATTGGAAAAATAAAAACGTAGGGAGGAAATCTCCACATTGGCCTTTTTGGCCTCTTGTTCAATATAGTCCATATATTCCTTAATGGTATTGTAGTCATAATAGCCAAAACGGGCCACATCAAATTTTTTCTCCGGGGCCAGTTCATTTTCATATGCCTCGATCAGGCCCACCCTGCGCTTGCCATAGGCATCGTACATGCTTTTTGCCTGGGCTACGCTAACAATCTGCTTGGGTGCGGAAATTTCCGTGGGTGCGGGTTCTTTTACCGGGTCTTTTCCTTTTTTTTGTTCACAGGAAGTGAAACCAAAAACAATAAGGGCTCCAACGCATAATTTGGCCTGGGTTCTTTTTAGGTTTTTCATAATTCAAAGATTTTCAATTAGTTGTTAATACTGTAATTATTCAGAGATAAGCGTTGGGGGAAAACACTTGTTAAATTAGGTGTTAAAGTACTGATTATTGTACATCTAAAAAAATGCCTTAAAAAAATATTTATTTTTTTAAGGTATTGATAATTAAAAAAATCCCATTTGGTTATAGCACCAAATGGGATTTTAAGACTGTCCCTGATTTTTAGGGATTATGTGTAATAATTTTATTGGTTCATAGTCAATAAAAACTCTTCGTTGTTCTTGGTTTGTCTGAATCTTTGTTCAATAAATTCCATCGCCTCTACCGGATTCATATCGGCCAAATACTTTCTCATGATCCACATTCTCTGAATAGTGTTTTCATCCAGTAAAAGGTCGTCCCTTCTTGTACTTGACGAAGTAAGATCGATGGCCGGGAATATTCTACGGTTGGATATTTTTCTATCCAATTGCAACTCCATATTACCTGTTCCTTTGAATTCCTCAAAGATTACTTCATCCATTTTTGAACCGGTTTCGGTAAGGGCGGTGGCAATAATGGTCAGGGAACCTCCACCTTCAATATTACGTGCGGCCCCAAAGAATCGTTTTGGTTTATGAAGGGCGTTGGCATCCACACCACCGCTCAAGACCTTTCCGGACGCAGGTTGTACCGTATTGTAGGCCCGGGCAAGACGGGTTATGGAATCCAATAGGATAACCACATCATGGCCACATTCTACCAAACGTTTGGCTTTTTCCAAAACAATATTGGCCACCCTTACATGTTCCGTAGCTTCCTTGTCAAAAGTAGAGGCAACGACCTCCCCGCGAACATTGCGCTGCATGTCCGTAACTTCCTCCGGACGTTCATCTATCAAAAGGATAATTTGATAAACTTCAGGATGATTGGCGGCAATACCATTGGCAATATCCTTCAAAAGCATGGTCTTGCCCGTTTTTGGTTGGGATACGATCATACCTCTTTGACCTTTGCCGATTGGGCTGAACAAATCTATAATTCTTGTAGATATGGTACTTTGTCTTTCCGCAAGATTAAATTTTTCCTGTGGGAATAAGGGGGTCAGGTGTTCAAAAGACACCCTATCCCTAACTATTTGGGGATCTATGCCGTTTATCTTATTTACTTTAATAAGGGGAAAATACTTCTCACCTTCTTTTGGGGGGCGAACATTTCCCAGTACGGTGTCCCCGGTCTTTAATCCAAATAGTCTAATTTGGGACTGGGATACATAAATATCGTCCGGGGAAGATAGATAATTGTAATCGGAAGATCTTAAAAATCCATAACCATCCTGCATAATATCCAGAACACCCTCGCTTTCAATAATACTGTCGAACTCAAATTCCGGTTCTTTGTATTTGTTTTTTAGGTCCTTATCAAAATTGCTGTTGTTTTTGTCCACATTGCCTTTTTGATGGTGGGGATTTTTTTTATGCTGGGGTTTGTTATTGGGCGGGGTATTTTGCTGGGCAGTATTTTGTTGGACCGTATTTTGTTGCGGGGCACTTTTTTGAAACTCCTTTTTTGCCTGAACGGGGCTGTTGTGTTGGCGTGGTTTTCTTTCCTCTTTTTTAACTTCGGCCACATTAACGGTTTCTTTCGGGCTATTTTGTTTTTCTGTTGGTGCAGTGGGTTTCATCTCCGTTTTTTCGGGTGCCGCTGCTTTTGAGCCGGCTTCTTTTGGCCTTGATTTGATTATTCTGGACCTTTTAGGCTTTACCGTACTATTGTCCTCTGTAATGACTTCGGTCTTTTCTAGAACGATTTTTGGATTGGATGCCTGTACATCCAATATCTGATAGACCAAATCGAGCTTTTTTAAAGTTTTAAATTTGGCAACATTTAGGCCTTTGGCAATTTCCTGAAGCTCAGGAAGCTTTTTTGATTTTAAATCTGAAATCTCAAACATTAAGTTTTGAATAAATTATACGTATTACGAAAAATATGAAGTGTATGTTGTTCTTGTTTTTGGATAATAAAGGGAAATGAAATCCCCTGTTGGTAAGTAATCTGACTTATAACGTAGCAATATTACAAATTATTTTCAATATTTGGATGATAATTTTTAAAAAGACACTTATTTTTGTCTCTAAATTGTACTGTAAAACATGATTCAAAGAATTCAGACCCTTTATTTAATCGTAGTTATACTATTAGGTGCAGTGGTGCCGTTTTTTGTGAATCTATGGTCGGATGCCAAGGGAAATGAGATATTCGCGGAAAACGAGGTATTTGTTTCCATTGCTTTTTATGCCGTAGCGGTCCTTGGACTGTTGGGGATAGTTTTATATAAGAATAGACAAAATCAATTTGTAGTGAACAGATTGAATATGATATTGAATCTTTTTTTACTAGGATTTTTCGTTTACCGATCACTAAATTTATCCGGAGAAACCATTGTTTCCGAGAAGGGTATTGGGATGCTGATTCCTGTATTTTCTATCGTTTTTTTAGTCCTGGCCAACAGGGCAATAAAAAAGGATGAAGATCTTGTAAAATCTGTTGATCGATTGCGTTAAGCCTAACATCTTAGTAGTATTAGTGCGTGAACCCGGGGTAGTGCCCGGGTTTTTTAGTGAAATTAAGTTTTAAAAAGTTGCTTGCAACGAATTTAAAACTGTTAGTTGAACTAATCCCGCTAAAAAGCGGGATATTTTGGTTTAATACTTTAGTGTCATTAAGGTCACTCAGAATCACCCCTCTTACCAAGCTCTATGATCTCCAGATCCTTAATATTTTCCTTGTCTATTTTAAACCGCAACATGGTCCGTACTTGATGAAAGCCATGAATACCGCAGGCACCGGGGTTCATATGCAATAGGTTTAACTTTTTATCCCACATTACTTTTAGGATATGGGAGTGTCCGGAGATAAAAAGTTTTGGGGGGTTACTTTTGATCTCTTCCCGGATGCGCACATTGTATTTGTTGGGATATCCGCCAATGTGGGTCATCCAGACATCCACGGCCTCACATTTAAATCGGTTGTCCAGTGGATATTCCAATTGAACTTTGTTATCATCTATATTTCCATAGACGCCCTTTACCGGCTTTATCTTTAACAGGGCATCCATCACCTCCAAATTGCCAATGTCCCCTGCATGCCAAATTTCGTCGGCCTCTCTGGCATATTTTAGGATTTTATCGTCCATATGCCCATGCGTATCGGAAAGAAGGAGTATTTTTTTCATCTGTTCATTTTTAAAAATTACTTCCAAGAAGGCAGATTCCTAATGGAAATCCCGTCTAAACCAAACTTAGGGAGTGGTGCTTTGAAAGCATTATAGCTGTAAACTTAAGGGAATTGAACCAATGGGCATAACAATACTTTATAACAATATTGTATTTAAACATGTTGTTTATCTGTTTTTCAGCTTGGGAACAGGTATCTTTGCCAATCATAAAATTAAATTATTCGTTTGAGATATTTCGTACAATTTTCTTACTGGGGAAAGTCGTACCACGGTTGGCAAAAACAACCCAATGCCATAAGTGTACAGGAGGTTTTGGAAAACGCCCTTTCCTTAATTTTACGTGAAACAGTGGCCTTGACCGGGGCAGGGAGGACGGATGCGGGGGTCCATGCCAGGGAAATGTTCGCCCATTTTGATTCCGATACACTTTTTGAGGGGGCGGAGATGGTTCATCGGCTAAACGCTTATCTTCCGGACGATATAGCCATAGTTTCTATTTTTGAAGTTCCTGCGGAGGCCCATGCCCGCTTCGATGCTTCCGAGCGTACATACGAATATTGGATAGTGCAAAATAAGGATCCCTTTTTGATGGATGGGGCCCATTATGTGAAATATCCGTTAAATATAGGGCAGATGAACCAAGCGGCGGCTATTTTAGTACAGCATAAAGATTTTGAGTGTTTTTCAAAGTCCAATACGGATGTAAAAACTTACCGTTGCGATGTTAGAAAGGCCCATTGGGCCAAAGATGGGGAAAAGTTGGTCTTTACCATAAGTGCCGATAGATTTTTGCGGAATATGGTCCGTGCCATTGTTGGGACCCTCATAGATGTTGGTATGGGCAAATACGCCCCTGTTAACATGGAAGTGATATTGGCAAGTAGGGATAGGGGGAAGGCAGGGGTGTCGGTACCTGCAAAAGGTTTATATTTGACAGCAATAAAATATCCAAAAAATATTATTGATCACAATGGACAAGGATAGGGGGAAAGCATTTGATTATAGGTTGTTTAAGCGCCTGCTCAAGCATGTTAGACCATATTTGATTACCTTTTACGGAGTTGCCTTGGCTGCGATACTTCTATCGGGTTTTGCCGTACTAACTCCCATTTTGGTAGGAGAGATAGTAGATAATGCCATTACGAACAAGGATGGTCAAAAATTATTGACCTTAACTTTGGCCATGGTGGGCGTGCTGTTGGGGGAAGTGTTTAGCCAGTTATATTTTAATTATTATGCCAATTGGCTGGGCGAATCCGTAATAAAGGATATACGGATAAAACTTTTTAACCATCTTATGGGGTTTAAGATGAAGTATTACGATAATTCCTCCATAGGATTGTTGGTTACCCGTGCCGTGACGGATATGCAAAGGATTGGGGAAATATTTAGTGAAGGATTTTTTGTGATAGTGTCCGACCTGCTAAAAATGTTGGTGGTTGCCATTGTAATGCTTGTGGTCAACTGGAAACTGTCGCTCATAGTATTTGCGGTATTGCCAATAATCCTATATGCAACACGACTATTTCAAAAGGCCATGAAGGTCGCTTTTATAGAGGTTAGGGCCCAGGTGTCCAATTTGAATTCATTTGTACAGGAACGTATTACCGGAATGAAGATAGTGCAATTGTTTACCAGGGAAGAAATAGAGAAGGAAAAATTCAGGGAAATTAATGAGAAACATCAAAATGCCTGGTTAAGAACGGTATGGTACAACTCCATTTTTTTTCCGGTGGCCGAGATCGTATCTTCCATAACCGTAGGATTGATCGTTTGGTACGGAGGGTTGCAGAACGTTGCCAATATAAGTAAGGAGGAATACGGAACCATTTTTATGTTCATACTGCTGTCCAGTATGTTGTTCCGTCCGCTGCGTCAAATTGCGGATAAGTTCAATACCCTACAAATGGGTATGGTTGCGGCGAACAGGGTATTTAAAATATTGGATACCGATAGTAATATCCAAGATACGGGGACCATAGACAAAGAAAGGGTGAAGGGGGATATTGAGTTTCGGAACGTACGTTTCGGATATTTGGAAAATGAAGAGGTTCTGCACGGAATTTCCTTTAAGGTAAAAGCAGGGGAGACCATTGCCATCGTAGGGGCCACAGGGGCCGGAAAATCTACCATAATCAATTTGCTCAATCGTTTCTACGAAATTAATTCAGGAGCTATTTTGATCGATGGAATCAATATCAGGGACTTTAAGTTAAGTTCCTTAAGGTCCAAGATTGCCGTGGTGCTGCAGGATGTATTTCTTTTTGCAGATACCATAGCCAATAATATTTCCCTAAAGAACGAAGGCATTACAATTTCGGATATGGAGGATGCCGCCAGGCAGATAGGCGTCCATGAATTTATTGCAAGTCTGCCTGGGGGGTATGCCTATAACATAAAGGAAAGGGGTACCATGCTTTCCAGTGGCCAGCGGCAGTTAATAGCTTTTTTAAGGGCTTATGTGAGCAATCCCAGTATTTTGGTGCTGGATGAGGCAACATCTTCTGTAGATACCTATTCCGAACAGTTGATCCAACGTGCCACGGAAAAGATTACCGAAGGTCGCACTTCCATTATCATAGCCCATCGTTTGGCAACGATCAAAAAGGCCGATAAAATATTGGTAATGCAGGACGGCCTGATAGTAGAGACCGGTACCCACAAAGAACTATTGAAACAAAAAGGGTATTATCAAAATTTATATGAAGCCCAATTTTTGGCCGAAGAGGTCGTCTAAGGCTTTATTGGCGTAAAGGTTAGGAGCCTGCTTTTGCCGACCTGTTCCCAATGGTTGTCGGGATTGGTTTCGGGTATCCACAGTGGGCATTGGCAGTTTACAGTTGGCAAAAATGGACCCGTTGGCGCGAGTGTCATGCCCGTGCCCTCCAAGATTTTCATAGAAACTCAATTAACCTTTCTCCGTTCGTGCAAGATTGAAAACTTCCGCTTTTTAATCCCTCACTACGCATAGCCGAGCCGCTGGCAATAATTTGTCAATGATCCGTTTTTGGTGTATTTTTACATCAAAAATAAAATTATGTCAAGACAAAGTATATCATTTACAAAGCCGAACGATGAGTGGCTAAAAGCCCAAGTGGACAATAAAGAATATTCAAGCAAAAGCGAATTGGTCAACGACTTGATTAGGCAAGCCCGAAAACAACAGGCCCAAATTGACTGGATTCGAGTTAAATTGGAAAAAGCTGAAAATAGCGGATTTACGAATGACAGTAAAGAAATTATTTTAGCCCAGTCAAAGTCTTTGTTTAATGGCTAAATACAGATTGACCAACGATGTAAAGGATGACTTGATTCGGATTCACCATTATGGAGTTGAAAAATTTGGAATGACCCAAGCCGATAAATATTTCGAATCGTTTTTCGAATATTTCGACATCATTGCTGAACGACCCTTTTCATTTGAATCTGTTGATTACATAAAAAAGGGATATAGACGCTGTGTATGCGGAGTTGATAGTATTTATTTTAAAATCAATGAAGATATTGTCGAAATAATGACAATAGTTGGAAGACAGGATTTGAATGAAGAATTATAATTGAATTAATAAAAATGCCAACATTATTATAAGTAATTGTTTGTTCCCGCCTACTTCTGAAAATCCGCGAGGATTTTCAGTTTGGTGCGTATTTGCAAAGTTATGTGCCAACCTACTCAACTACTCATAGCCGAAACCGCTGGCGCGAGCGTCA
>CBFGWQ010000115.1:0-12136 GCA_965652575.1 uncultured Arenibacter sp.
AAAAACAAATAAAAAATTGGCATAAAGACTGGAAATGGAATTTGATCAAGGAAATGAATCCAGAATTGTTGGATTTAAGGCATCGATTTGAATAACTAGTGAAACAATAAGTGATACTGAACCAAGTTCAGCATAACCAAGTTCAGCATAAATGAAAGCAACCATAAAACATAACACCAAAAACTACACTGTAGACCTATCCCGGCCCCTGGATATTTCCATCCCCATCACCGGAGAGGATACCAATGTAAATGCATGGTATGTAGGTCCCCCGAAAATCGGGCCCCATACCGAAGGGGAATTTATAGGGAAGGTTACTGAGGGAGCTTCCACCAATTTTAATGATATTAGTTTTAACCCGCATGCCCATGGTACCCATACCGAATGTATCGGCCATATAACCGAAGCGTTTTATTCCGTAAACAAAAGCCTTGGCAAATTTTTCTTTATGGCCGAGGTCATCACTATAGCACCGGAAAAAATTAAGGGCGATTTTGTAATCTCCAAAAAGCAATTGCAGTATGCCTTGGGAAATAAAAACAGGGAGGCCGTGGTCATAAGGACCATCCCCAACCTAAAGGATAAAATGAGCAGGCAATATGCCCATACCAATCCCCCGTATTTATTGGAATCGGCAGCACAGTTTTTGGTAGACCGTGGAGTGGAGCATTTACTCATCGATCTTCCTTCCGTGGACAAGGAAAAGGATGGGGGCGCTTTATTGGCCCATAAGACTTTTTGGAATTTTGATGGGGAGAGAAGATTTCAGGCTACTATAACCGAATTTATTTATGTGGACAATTCCATAAAGGACGGGAAGTATTTTTTAAACCTTCAGATGGCTGCATTTGAGAATGATGCCTGTCCCAGTAGGCCGGTATTATATTTAATTGAGGAATGAGGCACAACGGAATGGCAAGACTTCTAAAAGTGGAGGAGTTATTTATGTTTCTTCTCGGTATTTATCTCTTTGGGCTGTTGGACTATAGCTGGTGGTGGTTTGGGGGACTTATCCTACTGCCGGATATTGGTATGCTGGGCTATGTAATGGGAAATAGGGCAGGTGCCATAGGCTATAATGTATTCCATCATAAGGGCTTGGCCATTGCTATTTATTTTCTCGGGATATATCTTTCCTTACCTTTGTGCCAATTGATAGGGGTTATCTTGTTTTCCCACGCTTCCATGGATAGGGTATTTGGCTATGGATTAAAATATAACAAAGGATTTAAATACACCCATTTGGGTAGAATAGGTAATAGGGATGAGTGATATATTGGAACTTTTTTTGGGCCTTATTTTGGGGGCCATTGCTATGTACTGGGTGTTTTCCTTTTTTCGAAAAAAGAGGAGCAAGGAACTCACGGAGCATCAGTCCACCATACTATTGGATAAGATTAAGAGCGTTTGTAAACTGATTACGGTGGAAGGCGATTTTGCCGAAATATATAGGTATGAAAATACCAAGGAACGCTTTTTGAGTCTGGTGAGCAGTAAGAAGAAAGCACTTATTATCATTAATGCCAAGGCGCATATCGGTTTCGATTTAAAGAAATTGCAGATGCATGCCGATAACGATAAGAAGAAAATTATCCTCACCAATTTTCCACAGCCCGAAATTCTGTCCATTTCCCCGGAACTGCAGTTTTACGATATTCAGAACGGACTTTTCAATTCCTTCACGCCAACGGACCTTACCTCCTTAAATTTGGAGGCCAAACAGCACATCAGAGATAAAATCCCCCAAAGTGGTCTAATGGATACGGCAAATAAGGAGGCTCTTGAGGCCGTACTCTTAATTGAAAAGATTGTGGAGACCATTGGTTGGAAGCTGGACTATACGGCCTTGGAAATGAACAATGGAAAAAATCAATTTTTGGGGAATTAATTTCCTTCTATAATAATGTCCTTATAACGTAATCGTCAAATCAACAAGAACAATAAAACAACAAAACATGAAAAACTTTGATCCCAATTTTGTGCACACCGTTTATTTTTGGCTGAAAAACCCGGATAATGTTGGGGATAGGAAGGCTTTTGAAACATCCATCCTTAAATTTATGCGCGATTCCAAATACGCCAAGACCAATTTTGTGGGCGTGCCTCCAAAGGCCACCCGCGATGTTGTGGACGGGTCCTTTACCTATTCTTTGGTGGTGTCCTTTGAATCTGCCGAGGCACAGGCAAAATACCAGACCGAAGAGGCCCATAACTTGTTTGTTGCGGAATCCAGTAATTTATGGACCAAGGTCATCGTTTACGATTCCTTGGGGATTTAGTTTGGGTCAAAATTATAGGCCTACAGTTATAAAACGATTAGGTAACAACCGATTAAGTAAGCTGTGCAAAGGCATCTTTACATTGTTCTTAGAGACTGTCCAAAAACAAAATCTGGACAGTCTCTTAGTATAAATGTAGAATAATATGGGATAGTCCAAAAGAACCGGCCCGTTTGTATTTGATAAAACATATACTATGAATATAGAGGAATTTAGGGAGCATTGCATTGTAAAGAAGGGGGTTACGGAAGAATTTCCCTTTGATGCCGCTACCTTGGTATTCAAGGTAATGGGGAAAATGTTTGCCCTGGTACCTCTGGAACGGATTCCGTTCCGGGCCAACTTAAAATGCGATCCTGAAAGGGCCATAGAATTGCGTGAAACCTACGTTGGAAAAATAACTGCCGGGTACCATATGAGCAAAGTACATTGGAATACCCTCTTTTTGGAGGGATTGCCACCCTCATTGGTCCGGGATTTGATAGACCATTCCTATGAACTGGTAGTGGCCGGTCTAACAAAAAAGGTACAGGCCCAACTTAAGGCGTTGGATTAATTACATTTGCATAAATTACATTTCAAGTCCCTAAATGGATAACCTAAAAGCATTTTACAAATACAGGATTGAACTTCATACTGGAGAGTTGAAGAAGGTAAAAGGACAATTGGCCATATCCAGTAGTATCAGATTGATCGTTTTTGTTATTGCCGCCGGCCTCACCTACCTTTTTTTTGGGGATACCCAATTGGTCCTGGGAACGCTTGTAGTGGCCATAGGCCTGTTTTTATATTTGGTTTCCAAACATACGGACCTACAGTACAGGAGGGACAAGCTTTTGGCCCTTATTAAAATCAATGAAACGGAAGTTCAGGTATTGGAACGCAATTTTCATCACCTTCCCGATGGTTCGGAATATAAGGATCCCACACATTATTTTGCCCAGGACATTGATCTGTTCGGAAAAGGATCATTTTATCAGTATAGCAATCGTACCGCCTTAAAACAGGGTAGTGATATGTTGGTGGAGCTGTTATTGGCCAATAACGTGACCAATATTGAGGAGAAACAGAAGGCAGTAGCGGAATTATCCAAATTACCGGATTGGCGACAGGAATTTTCCGCAATAGCGGTCCTGGTAAAAACCGATACCGCCACCAAGACCATTGTTTCATGGCTTGCCGGGTACAAAGCGTACGTTCCTAAGGGCATGCGTTATGTAGCCTATACTTTTTCTTTGGTTTCCCTGATTATGTTTGGGGGATACGTATTGGGGGTGTTGCCCGGTTTCCCCATTTTTATTATACTTTTGGCCGGTCTGTTATTAAGTGGTCTTTACCTAAAAAGCACTTCCAAATTGGCTTCGGATGCCAACAGGGTGCAGAGTACCTTCCGGCAATATCAAAAATTGATCCTACAAATAGAGAAACAGGAATTCAACTCCCAACTTTTAAGGGAAAGGAGGAATGCCGTGGTTTCCCAAAAAGAGTTGGCCTCAAAAGTCTTAAAGGAATTTTCCGAAATTCTCGGTGCCCTGGACCAAAGGAACAATATGTTTTTTGCCTTGTTGGGGAACGGATTTTTTCTCTGGGATCTGTTGCAGGCCTATAGGATAGAACGGTGGATAGGCAAACACGGACCAAAGGTGGAGCAGTGGTTTAATACCATTGCTTTTTTTGATGCCTTTAATAGCATGGGGAATTTTGCCCACAACCATCCGGGTTATAGTTATCCCCAGTTGGTGGATAATGATGTGATACTAAAATCGGTCAATGCGTCCCATCCTTTGCTGGATCCCCAAAAATCGGTCCCCAATGATATAAATATCCTTAAGGAACAGTTTTTTATTGTCACAGGAGCCAATATGGCCGGGAAAAGTACTTTTTTAAGAACGGTTTCCCTGCAAATTGTTATGGCCAATGTGGGCCTGCCCGTATGTGCTGCCTCAGCAGTGTATTCCCCTATCAAATTGATAACCAGTATGCGCACTACGGATTCCCTTACGGACGATGAGTCTTATTTTTTCTCGGAACTGAAAAGGTTGAAGTTTATAGTGGATGAAATACAAAAGGACAAGTATTTTATTGTATTGGATGAAATTCTTAAGGGAACCAATAGTATGGACAAAGCCATAGGTTCACGAAAGTTTGTTGAAAAATTGGTGGCCTCAAAATCTACCGGTATCATTGCGACCCATGATTTAAGTTTATGTGAAGTATCGGAGGAACTGCCCCAGGTGAAGAACTATTACTTTGATGCCGAAATCATTGACAATGAGCTTCATTTTGATTACACTTTTAAAATCGGGGTCTGTAAAAATATGAATGCGTCCTTCCTGTTGAAGAAGATGGAAATAGTGGAATAATCTTTATATTCTGGTTAGGGAATTGTCAATTTTTAGTTTTCTATAGTGTACCGGGAGCTTAACTTTTTGGAATAAATAATAGGATGGATTCGCTAACACAAATAGTATTGGGTGCCGCAGTGGGAGAGGCGGTATTGGGCAAGAAAATGGGCAATAAAGCTATGCTGTACGGGGCTATTGCCGGCACCATTCCGGATCTGGATGTTTTGGCCAATTATGTTACCGATACCGTCACGGCCATAGAGTGGCATAGGGGGTTTACCCACTCCATTTTCTTTTCCATAATTTTTGCCCCTATCTTCGGGTGGCTGATTTTTAAATTGGAACGGAAGGGGCCCGCCACCTGGAAAGATTGGTCCCGCTTATTCTTTTGGGGACTTTTTACCCATCCCATTTTGGATGCCTTTACTACATGGGGGACCCAACTTTTTTGGCCTTTCGATTTGAGGATAGCCTTTCAGAACATATTCGTTATAGATCCCTTATATACCTTGCCATTTTTATGTTTTCTTATTTTGGCCATGCGCCAAAAGCAGGATCCGGCATTGCGGTGGCGTTATAATATGTGGGGCTTGGCCATCAGCAGTTTATACCTGGGACTTAGCTTGGTGCTGAAGGGAATAGCCTATAAACAGATCACGAATAGTTTGGAGGCACAGGGAATAAGGTATTTGGAAATGGAAACTAGGCCTTCCCCGTTCAATACGATTCTTTGGTCCGCCAATGTGGATGTGGGGGATGCCTATCTTATTGGGAACTACTCTTTTTTTGATAATAGCCCCGTTCATTTTAGTCGCTATCCCAAAAATCATCAACTTTTGGGCGGTCTGTCGGAAAACGATAAAGTACAACGGCTGATAAAAATTACTGAAGGCTGGTATACCATAAATGAGGTAAACGGGCAGTTATTTTTTAATGATCTGCGATTTGGGTTGATGGGTTTGGATCCGGATGAATCGCAATTTGCCTTTAGTTATAAGTTGCTACCAAAGGCAGATGGTTTATTGGTGGAAGAAACTCCTAAACTGAAACGGGATGCCAAAAAACTTCTTTTGGCACTTTGGGATCGAATGTGGGGTGAATAGTTATATCTGGAGAGTACTGTGAATTTTAATTCTTCAAAGATTATGAAGTTATCATACTATGGTGTGGCATGGCATATTCTGGATTGTTGGTTGTGTAATGGTATAGGACTATCGGATATTAACTGTTTTCCAACCACCAATTACTGTCTATATAAGAACATTTTCCCATGATTTTATAATTGTTAATTGTTAATTGTTTTTTACTATAGACTTTTCACTTGGGCCTCGTGAAAGGCATTGGCCTGTAGCCTTAACAATTCCTCGGCCTTCTGTTTTTTGTATTTGTAAATTTCCTCTTCCTCGGCAATTTCACTGTAGATTTTATTGTTGAGAAGGGTATCTGTTTCCAGTGCTTTTTCACGTTGACCAACTTTTTGGGCTACCCAGGTCCTAATGGCGCTTTCCTCATCCTCCAGTTTATAATCGTAGGCCCCTTTTGGGGATAGCAATTTTGCGATTATGGGTGATGTTTCTATGGCGAGGAACAGGAGGAAAATAAAGAAGGAAGGAAGCCAGGGCAATTTATCCAGGGCATTTATTCTAGCCATGAGTCCGTCGAAACCATCTATAATGGGTTGTGTTGTGGTAATTTGATCGGCATATTCCATATCCAGGGCCGCAATCCGGGCTTCCAAGGCCACAATTTTTTCTGCGTTCGTTTGCTTTAGTTGCTGTAGTTCCGCCAGGGCGGCATCGTGTTTGTCCCTTTTTTCTTTGTAAACCGGGCCTTTGCCCAATAATTTGGTGCCTGCTGTACCTTCCGCTTCGGAGATGTAGGTGTCATAAAGTGCATTGGTTTCTGCCTCCTTGGATGTTATTTCATTTTTAAGGCCCAAAATTTCGGCCTTCAGTTGTTCCGTTTTTGGGGTGTATTGGGTAGCGATCTGCTCTTTATTGGCAAGGGTCATGGTATTTTTTTCCTCCAGCAGCACTTGATTGATCTCTTTTTCAAAAATTTTCATTTCCAAGGGTTTGGAGATCACAATGGCGATGATGACCGCTAAAATTATCCGTGGGGTTGCCTGTAAAAATTCGTTTTTAAAGTTATTGGTCTTTTTTATGGTGGACACAATAAATCGGTCCAGATTAAAAATGAGCAGTCCCCATATAAGACCGAAGAAAACAGCCGTGTAGACATTGTCGAAAACAGTGTAAAGGGCGTAGGCACTAGCTATAAATGCCATCACCGCGGTAAAGAAAACAGTGGCCCCGATTCCGGCGTATTTGTTTTGTTCTCCTTTGGAGCAATTTTTAAGGATATCGGTATCGGCTCCGGAGCAGAGCATAAAGAATTGCTGTAACATAGTGTTCTGATTTTAATTGATGTTCCGTATCGAATGGCACCAAAAACAGGCTCTTTGATAAGCTTTTAAGGGCTATCTTTGGAAACATTGGATATTGGTTAGAACGTAGGGAGGTATAAATTGTTACATTAAAAATCATAAAAAAATGAAGTATCCTTATTTTTTGCCGGACCGCTTTATGATGTGTAGGGCCAAAGTGTTCCCTCCCCTGCAGGGTTTGCCCTAATCCTGCAAGGTTTTTTAACCTTGTAGGTATCAGGGCATGAACACATCTTGGTATTTCCTTTTTTGTTTGGGTTTTGGTTCCACAAGGCTTTGGAAACCTTGCAGGGCTACCTTATGATATGTAGTACAACAAAACTCTTCCCCATGTAGGGGAAGGTGGCATTCCGACTTTTTGTCGGGATGGCGGAAGGGGTAGCGTGTATAATAGGGAAATCTTTATTATTGTTGGTTTTCCACCCGTCCCGTCTTCTTTCCCGCTTCGTTATCGGAAAAGAATCCACCACTCCTGTCCAGGATGGGGAGCCATTTTTTGCCGGACCCCTGCAGGGTTTGCTTCTAATCCTGCAAGGTTTTTTTAACCTTGTAGGTATCAGGGCATGATTGCCTTTTGGTGGAAGGGGATAGGTGGTATCCTTATGCTATTTTGATATGGCTATTATTGTGGAATGTGAAAGATTAGCAACCGCCCAGTCTTACGATAGGGAAACCGCTCACATCTATATCGGAACTTTTACTATTTTTAACCAATTCCGTTACTTCATCAGTTTTATATTGATGGGGGCCAATATAAAATGTGGCTCCTTTTTCGGCCAATTCCCTTATGTATTTCACCGGATCCGGATTTGGTCGGGGAGGTGGTTGAGGTACGGTGTACAGATTTCCGTATGCTACGGTAAGCTCTTTTGGTACCTTTTGCCTGGCACTATTTTGTAAAGTTGGTGAGGGCTTCATAAGGCCTTCTTTTACGGCTAGTTCCACATAGCTGTTATATAAGGCCATAGTTTCTTTATATAATGTTTTAAGACTGGTTAGAGTTCCCTTTCCTTTATTCATAAAGTCTTCTGTTGCTTTGCTATAGGTATCGGCTTTTTTGTTAAATTTTTTAAAGGCCTCCAATAAAACCTTTGAATGCTTTTCTACAACGGGAACTGCATAAGGTGGAGGTGGTGGAGGAATGGCTTGACTTGGCTCTATTGCACGTTCAGGGGCAATGGGTTTCCGTGGGGGGTGTGAATATTTGGGAAAAGGCTGTGCCTGCTGTTTTTGTTCATTGGTCATGTAACGGTAAATATTTTCCAAGGTCTTTAAATCCTTTTCTGGAATAACCCTTGTTTCTTGCAGTTGGGCATTGTATTTTTTAGCGAGGGTGTTGAATTCCTTTATTTCCCTTTGGCTGGCCCCCACTATATTTTGGTACTTTTTAGGCCCTTTGATGTCAATGGTAGCTACTCCATAGTCCATTAAAATAGCATCTACTTGTTTTATGATATCGTTCGGAGTTTCTTTCTCTACATTAATTATAGCCCTAACACTTTGCTCTCTTTGTTCTTTCGTTAGACCTTGATTGTATTTAAGTAAGTGTGATTTTAAGTCTTCCAATTTAACCAGGTCGGTATTGACCAATAACTGTCCTTTTTTATTTATGGCTACGGAAATTTCCTGTGTTGGAATATTTTGATTACTTGATTCATTAATATTTTCCTGTTCCACGACTCCTTGTTGGTAGTCCGGCAGAGGGGTCACGGTCTCCAATTTTTGAATTTTAAAAATTTCTTTGGTGCTAAAACTGTACAGTAATAGTGCAATTAAAGGAATTAGCAATAAACCTTTGAGCCAAATGGTTTTTTTTGATGTTTGTGATTTCATGATAACGATTCGTTTTTTGATTGATGAATAATGAATGGCATTTGCCAATGGCGGCGCTATGGCATTCCGATAGCTACCGGAAGACGAGAATGCCAGTACCATATTTTGATAGTCGGGAACACTTGCTCCTCTGTTTAATACGGCCTGGTCCGCTAAAAATTCGTGGTTGAGCTTTACCAAATGTTTGGCCCAGTAGACCAAGGGGTGAAACCAAAGGACAATTTGGAGCAGTTCCAACAATAAGATGTCCACGCTATGTTTTTGGTTGGCATGGGTTTCTTCGTGCCAAAACACTTCTTGTGGAATTTTATAGGTTTCATAATCTTTTCGGTTGAAAAAGATATAGCTGAAAAAGGTGTGGGGAGCAATAAGTTCCTGAAGCAATACGTGGTGGATACGTCCCGATTTTATTTTGGGATTGCTCTTGATATTTTTGAGCAAAGACCTGAGGTTTGCTAAAAACCTGAGTGCGAAAATGAACACTCCCAAAATGTAAATACCCCATAAAATAGTGGGTAATGTTCGGGCCGTGTTGGTTTTGTTTTCTATGAAATTACCTCTGGCCTGGTCAACGTAGGTTGAAATCTGTGCAGGTTCCAATGTAACCATAACATAATGGGTAAAGGTGATCAAGGGAATGCCTAGGGAAATGATAAAAGCGGATAGCAGATAGTATCTTTTAAAATGATGAAAATGGACCTTCTCCAGTACCCACTTGTAAAACAGTAGGAGTATGGCCAAACAGGTACTAAATTTTAAAAGATAGATCCACATAGTTACTTGTTTTTGATTTCGGTATCTATTAAGTTTCTTAATTCTTCCAATTCTTCCCTGCTCAAATCGGTTTCTTGGGCAAAAAAAGAGGCGAATTGGGAAGCACTATTATTAAAAAAGGTTTTTATAAGTCCGTCCAGATGTTTTGAGAAATAATCCTTTTTTTTGACCAAGGGGTAGTATTCCCTAGAATTCCCATACAGTTTATATCCGACAAAGCCTTTGTCCGTCATCCGTTTTAACAAGGTGGCCACAGTAGTGGTGGCGGGTTTGGGCTCGGGATAAACCTCCAACAGATCCTTCATAAAAGCTTTGTTCAGCTTCCAGAGATGGTTCATTAATTCCTCTTCCGTTTTTGATAGTTTCATGGGTAAAATGATTATATGTTCTACAAACATAGAGCAAATAATTTAATTCTACAAATGTAGAGGTGTTTTTTGTGGGCAAGTTTGGTTATTAGAGCCTTGCACGGCTGTCTTATGATATGTGGTTTGTCAAAGCTTCTTTCCTCCCAATCCTGCAAGGTTTTCAAAACCTTGTAGGTATCAGGGCATGAACACATCTTGGTATTTCCCTTTTTGTTCGGGTTTTGGCCCCACAAGGCTTGAGAAACCTTGTAGGTGTGCCTTTTACATTGGTGTTTTAGTCCTATAAGGTTTTCAAAACCTTGCAGGACTGTTGGATAGGAGCCAAAAAAGATACAGCGGAAAGAGCGGCCCGCAAGGGAAACGCCCAAAACAGGATACTATCTTATTGGGACAGTTCCGCAAAGTATTGATAGAAATAGGGAATGGTCTCTATGCCCTTTAGGTAGTTCCATACCCCAAAATGTTCGTTGGGGGAATGTATGGCATCGCTGTCCAGCCCAAAGCCCATAAGGATGGTCTTGCTTTTCAATTCTTTTTCGAAAAGGGAGACGATGGGAATGCTGCCACCGCTGCGCTGAGGTATAGGGGTCTTGCCAAAAGTGGTTTCGTAGGCTTTTGAAGCGGCCTTATAGCCATTATTGTCAATAGGTGTTACATATCCTTGTCCACCATGGTGGGGGGTAACTTTTACGGTAACTCCGTCCGGGGCCAGACTTTCGAAATGGGTTTTGAACAGTGCTGTAATTTCTTGCCAATCCTGATGGGGTACCAAGCGCATGGAAATTTTGGCATAGGCCTTACTGGCAATAACGGTTTTTGCTCCAGCACCCGTATATCCTCCCCAAATTCCATTTACGTCCAAGGTAGGTCTAATGGAGTTGCGTTCGTTGGTGGTATAGCCCTTTTCCCCATAAACGGCTTTTATGTCCAAGGCTTTTTTATAGTTCTCCAAGCTAAATGGGGCCTTTGCCATTTCCGATCTTTCTTCCTTGGAAAGTTCCTCTACCTTATCATAGAAGCCTGGGATGGTAATGTGGTTGTTTTCATTGTGCAGTGCCGCGATCATTTTGGCCAACACGTTTATAGGGTTGGCCACTGCACCTCCGTACAGACCGGAATGCAGGTCCCTATTGGGTCCTGTTACTTCTACTTCTACATAACTTAGTCCCCGTAAACCTGTGGTTATAGAGGGAACAGTATTGGCGATCATACCGGTATCCGAAATTAGGATAATGTCATTAGCCAATTTTTCTTTGTTTTCCGCTACGAAAGTGCCCAAGTTTTCACTGCCCACTTCTTCTTCCCCTTCTATCATAAATTTTACGTTGCAGGGCAATTGGTTGGTTTTGACCATAAATTCCAATGCCTTTACGTGCATGTACATTTGTCCCTTGTCATCGCATGCACCCCTGGCAAAAATGGCACCTTCGGGGTGATCGGGGGTGGTTTTTATGACGGGTTCAAAGGGTGGGGATTCCCATAGACCAATAGGATCGGCCGGTTGTACATCATAATGGCCATAGACCAAAATGGTGGGGAGTTCCGGGTTTATTATCTTTTCTCCGTAAATGATGGGGTATCCGTTGGTTTCACATATTTCTGCGATATCGCAACCGGCTTCCAAAAGTGAGGCCTTAACGGCTTCGGAGGCATTGATGACATCCTGGGAATACGCAGGATCGGCGCTTACCGAGGGTATCTTAAGGAGGTGTATCAGTTCATTGATAAAACGTGCTTTGTGCTGTGCTAGGTACTCCGAAATCTGATGCATAAAATGTTTTGATTGAAGGCTAAATTTACAAAAAAGAACTTTTTAATGCCTAAGTATTTTAAAATTGAAAAATTACTTTATATTTGCATCCCGATAATAATTGGGTTGAATGCAGGCGTGGTGGAATTGGTAGACACGCTAGACTTAGGATCTAGTGCCGTGAGGTGTGAGAGTTCGAGTCTCTCCGCCTGTACAACAAGGGAAAGCCGACTTTTAGGAGTCGGCTTTTTTATTTCAGGGACACAAATATTAAAGTTTGAGCCATTCTGAACTTTTCAAATTCCAAAAAATTTGGTTCGATCAAGTTTTTTAATAGTTGA